>SHVB01000009.1 GCA_009694375.1 Acidimicrobiia bacterium | reverse complement strand
TCGAAGCGGCCTGCCACCCCACCACCGTGCCGGCAGGCACCTACAACCTCGGCTCGGGCGTCACCAAGTCCGTGCGGGCCATGGCGGAGGAGGTGGCCGATGCGTGGAATGCGATGACCCAGCAACGCCCCGTGATCGATGCACCGACGGCCCATGAGGCCGCTCCCGAGCCCTACCAGGTGGATATCCAGCGCCTGGCATCGCTGGGTATCCGCCTCGACACACCCATCGCCACCGCCGTCGCGGAAATGGTGAAGTTCTGCCTCGTCCACCGAAATCGCCTCACGCGATAGCGCGGCGGCTTACGCTAGCCAGGTGACAGAGATCCAAGGGGTGCGAGTCACCCCCCTCCAGCGCATCCCCGATGAGCGCGGTGCCGTGCTGCATATGCTGCGCGAAGACAGCGACGGCTTCGAACGCTTCGGGGAGATCTACTTCTCCATGGTCTACCCCGGGGCCATCAAGGCCTGGCATCTCCATACCAAGATGACACTCAACTACGCCGTTCCCGTGGGGATGATCAAGTTCGTCTGCTACGACGACCGCGATGGATCGCCCACTCGTGGCAACACCCTGGAACTGCACCTTGGGGAAATCAACTACGCCCTTGTTACCGTGCCACCCCACGTGTGGAACGGCTTCAAGGGAGAGGGCTCATCGTCGGCGCTCGTCGCCAACTGCGCCACGCTGGCCCACCACCCCGATGAGATCATCCGAGCCGATCCTCACCAACACGTGAGCGCCTACGACTGGTCCCGGCGTGATGGCTGAGGTACCCACCATCATCCTTTGCGGAGGGCGGGGCTCCCGCATCAGCGATGTGAATCGGGGGCTCCCCAAGCCCATGCTGCCCATCGGCGACCGCCCCATGCTCTGGCACATCATGAAGACCTACGCCGCCCACGGCCACCGAGATTTCGTGCTGGCGCTCGGTTGGCTCGGCCCCGAGATTCGGCGCTACTTCCTCCAGTTCCAGGCGATGACCTCCGACTTCCGTATCGAACTCGGCCGCCCCGATGCCATCGAGTATCTCAATGACGTTGACGAATCCGATTGGCGCATCGCCTGCATGGACACCGGACTCGACTCACTCACCGGCACCCGGGTGCGCCGGGCCAGCCACCACCTCGCTGACGGACCAATCATGGTTACCTATGGCGACAGCATCGGACCGGTGGACATCACCGGCCTCCTGGAGTTTCACCGCTCGCACGGCAAACTCGCCACCGTCACCTCTGTTCGTCCACCCGGACGTTTCGGTGAGCTCATCCTCGATTCCCACGGGCAGGTGGAACGCTTTGAGGAGAAGCCTCAAACCAGCGCCGGATCGATTAACGGCGGGTTTATGGTCATCGAAAAAGCAGCCATCGACGCCTTCATCCCCTCCGATACCGATGTCATGTTGGAACGCCAACCAATGGCGGGCCTCGCGGCCGCCGGGCAACTTATGGCCTTCGAGCACGACGGCTTCTGGCAACCCATGGACACCCCGCGCGAACGGGAACTACTCGAACAACTGTGGGCGGGAGGGTCCGCTCCGTGGACCGCTCGTTGGCCCACCCGCGAGCATCCGCCCCTGCCCTGACGCCGTCGGTACTGCGGCCGCGAACCCCCGGGGTCAGTGACCCAGGGTGGAGGGCAGCGCATCGCGCCACGCCGTGGTGGCATCACCCACGCTGACCTCCAAGAGCCCGTCGACCACCAGGTTTGGACCCCCCGCGGAACCCAATGGGCGCGCGAACACCCCCGCCTCGGCGGCCGCTCGCCGCACGTCATCGCCATGCCGCGGAGCAACACAGACCACCACGCGACTAGCCGACTCGGCGAACAGCCAGGCGTAGTCGCACTCGGGGACCGTCACGGTGAAACCCTCGCCGGATCGCACCGCCATTTCGGCCAAGGCCACCCCGAGTCCATCGGCGGTGTCGTGCACCCCTACGAGCCACCCGGCCATAACCAGGTCGCGCACCAGCGCAGCCACCGCGGCGTGGGCCGGAAAATCAAGCGACGGGGCCGGCCCCGCCTGGTAGCCGCGCTCCCACGCCCACCGGGAACCCGCCAGTGCTCGCGGCTCGGGGCCGAGCGCTATCAGGTCGGCACCAGCCCGGAGTTGCACCCCCGGCGGCGGACGATCAAGCCGGTCCACCATGCCCACGAGGCCCACCACCGGCGTGGGATCGATGTCCCGGCCGCGGCTTTCGTTGTAGAGGCTCACGTTGCCACCCACCACGGGGATGCTCAGCGCCCGACAGGCATCCCCCATCCCCCCGATGGACTCCACCAGTTGCCACATCACCTCCGGGTGCTCAGGGTTGCCGAAGTTGAGGCAGTTCACGAGACCGAGCGGACGCGCCCCCACAGAGGCGAGGTTCATCACCGCCTCGGCTACCACCAAGGCGGTGCCCCGGCGGGGGTCGAGGGCGCACCAGCGGTGATTGCCATCACAGGTAAGCGCCAGGCCCCGGCCGGTATCCACCCCGGTCGTGGGGTGCTTGAGCCGCAGCACGGTGGCGTCGCCGCCGGGACCCTCAACCGTGTTCAAAAACAGTTGGTGGTCGTACTGCCGAAACACCCAGGACGGGTCGGCCAAGAGGCCCAGAAGGTCCGCCGCCACATCCGCCGGAGCTCCCGGTGCGGCGCGATCGGCCATCCGCCCCGCCCGGCCCGCCGGTTCCTGGCGGGGCCGGTCGTAGAGGGGGGCGTCGTCGTCGAGCGAGCTCGCCGGTAGGTCGCCCAACACGATGCCGCCGGGTCGGTCCAAGATGCGGAAGCGACCCGTACCGGTCACCGTGCCAATCACCGAAGCCCTGATCTCCCACGCTTCACAGATCGCGAGGAGTTCGTGCAACTTGGCGGGCTCCACGATAGCCAGCATCCGCTCCTGGCTCTCGCTCGTCATGATCTCGAACGGCTCCATGCCCGCTTCGCGCACGTGTACCTCCGAGAGGTGGAGATCCATGCCCACCCCTCCCTTCGAGGCCGTTTCGCTGGCGGCGCCGGTAATGCCGGCCGCCCCTAGATCCTGGATCCCCACCACCAGCCCGGCTTCGAGTATCTCCAGACAGGCTTCGATCAGACGTTTTTCCTCGAAGGGATCGCCCACCTGCACACTCGGCCGCTTATCGGCGTCGGCGGCATCGTCACCAAAGCCCGCCGAGGCCAATACGCTCGCTCCCCCGATGCCGTCGCGCCCCGTGGACGATCCGAACAACACCGTGAGGTTGCCCGGACCCGACGCCCGAGCCAACACCAGTCGTTCCTTGGGAAGCAGTCCGAGACAGAACACGTTGACCAGTGGATTGTCCTGATAGGTGGGATCAAACACCGTTTCGCCGCCCACCGTGGGAACGCCTACGGAGTTCCCGTATCCGGAAACTCCCGCGATCACCCCCTCGGCAATCCACCGACTGCGCGGATCATCCAACGGACCAAAGCGGAGCGGATCCATCAAGGCGATCGGGCGGGCCCCCACTGAAAACACATCCCGAAGGATGCCGCCCACACCGGTGGCGGCGCCCTCGTAGGGCTCGATGGCCGATGGGTGGTTGTGGCTTTCGATGCGGAACGCCGCCGCGATGCCATCCCCCACATCGATTACCCCGGCCCCTTCACCGGGCCCGACCATCACGTGCGCAGCCTCGGTGGGTAGCGTCCGCAAATGTTGTTTCGACGACTTGTAGGAGCAGTGTTCCGACCACATGACCGAGTACATCGCCAACTCGAGATGATTCGGTGATCGGCCCAGAATGGCCGCGATAGAAGCCGCTTCGTCGTCGGTGAGCCCGAGGGCACGGTGCAAGGGCACGGCGGCCGACGGGGGAGGCGGAGCCACCATCGCCCCAGCCTATGCGGCTGGCCCGGAGCCCGAGAACACGCCTCTGAGCGACCGTTCCCTGGAAGCAATAAAGTGGAACCTATGGCTGAACATCCCCAAAAAACTCCAATGACGGTCGAGCACAAGGCCGCCCTCGCCGAAGGCCGCAACCAGGGTCGTACCGTCCGCCGTTACCTCAAAGCTCTAGAGGCTCAGAAACCAAAACGGGGTCCCCGACGGACCCCTGAATCCCTCGAGAAACAACTGGCCACCATTACGGTGGATCTGGCCGGAGCCGAACCGCTGAAGCGCCTCCAACTCATCCAAGAGCGGCTAAATCTGCGGGCCGAACTAGAAGAGCGCAAGCGGGCCATCGCCGACCAAGACTCCCCACTTGATATCGCCGCCCTCGAGTTGGCCTTCGTCGATTGTGCGCAGGCCTACGGTGCCCGCAAAGCCATCTCCTATGCCGCCTGGCGGGAGTGTGGCGTAAAATCAGCGGTGCTCAAGCGGGCCAACATCGGCCGCTCCTAAGCCGTCGGATTAGCCCACCGGGGTGCCGGCGCTCGCCAGAAGCGACCGGAGGAGTACGGCCCCGTCCTCGGAGCCGAGCAAGCGATGGCAGGCCCGCTCCGGGTGGGGCATGAGGCCCACCACATTGCGGCCCTCGTTGCAGACCCCGGCGATGTTGTCGACCGAACCGTTGGGGTTGTCCACGTAGCGAACCACCACGCGATCCTCGGCCCGCAACTGCGCAAGGGTGTTGGCATCGCAGGTGTAGTTGCCCTCGAAATGGTTGATCGGAATCCGCAGTTCGTCGCCCGGCGTGGCCTGCGAAGTGAGGGCGGTGGTGGTGGTCTCCACGCGCACGGTAATCGTGGTACATAAAAACTTGAGGCCGGCGTTCTTCTGCAGTGCACCCGGCAACAATCCGGCCTCCGTGAGCACCTGGAACCCGTTGCAGATACCCACCACGGGACCACCCTCGGCGGCAAAGGTCCGCACCGCATCCATGACCGGCGAGAACCGAGCGATCGCCCCTGGTCGCAAGTAGTCGCCGTGGGCGAACCCGCCGGGCACAACGAGGGCATCGCAGCCATCCACCGAGCGATCGCCGTGCCACACCAACTCCGCCCTACCCCCGAGGTGTCCGATGGCTTCCAGGGCATCCAGTTCGCAGTTGGATCCCGGAAAGAGGATCACCCCCACCAGAGCGGCCATTAGACGGATTCGGTCACCGAAACGGACACATCAGCCGCCTCGATCACCGGATTGATCAGAAATTGCTGGGTCACCGCGGTGGCCTGGGCCAGCGCCGCGGTTTCGTCGGGGGCCTCGAGGTCGAAGCGAATCGCCTTCCCCACCCGTACGCCCCGAATCCCCTCGAAGCCCAACGTGGGTAATGACCGTTCGATCGTGGCGCCCTGCGGATCGGCGATCCCAGGACGGAGGCGGGTCTCCACCAACACCGAAAAGAGCATGAGGCCGATCCTAGCGACGGCTCAAGAGACGCCCGGCCACATCGCAAACGACCGTCCGGTGATTCGTTCGTAAGCGTCGATGTAGCGATGAGAGGTAGCGGTGACCACTTCCGGCGGCAGGGGCGGCGGCGGCGGGTTCTTATCCCAATCCAACGTCTCGAGATAGTCGCGCACGGGTTGCTTGTCGAAACTGGGGGGCGTGGTACCCGGCACCCAGGCATCGACCGGCCAGAAGCGACTCGAGTCCGGCGTCATGATCTCGTCGCAGACCACTAGGGCACCGTCGATCAGCCCGAGTTCGAACTTGGTATCGGCAATGATGATTCCGCTTTCACGGGCCAGTTCCGCCCCTCGACTGTAAAGAGCCAGCGAGATATCCCGAGCCTCGTTAGCCACCGACTCCCCCACGAGGTCCACCGCCTGAGCGAAGGAGATGTTCTCGTCGTGAACATCGCTCTTGGTCGATGGGGTGAACACTGGTTCCGGGAGTCGGTCGCTCTCTCGCAGCCCCGGCGGCAGTGCTTGTCCGTGCATCGTGCCGTGCGCCTGGTACTCCTTCCACGCCGAGCCGGAGAGATACCCCCGCACGATGCACTCAATCGAAAGCATCTCAGCCCGGCGGCACAGCATGATGCGCCCGGCTAGATCCGGCTCGGCGGCCAACACCTCCGGGGCGAGATCGTGCGCATCGGTAGACACGAGATGGCTGCCGGCAATGTCGCCGAGAACCTCGAACCAGAAGGCGGAGATGGCGGTGAGCACCCGGCCCTTGTGCTTGATCGGCTCGTCGAGCACCACGTCGAACGCCGAGAGGCGGTCCGAGGTGACCATCAACAACTGGTGGTCACCCACGCCGTAGATGTCGCGAACCTTGCCGGAATACAGATGGGGTAGAGGCAACGTCATGCCCGCCAGCCTAGAGGACTACAAGATCGCCTCGGGACGGTACCCAATGGCGCCGGGATGACGGGCCACCACAACCTCCACCTGCGCCATAAAGACCCCCACCTGGGCCAGGGCGGTGCCCACAAAACTCAACGGCTCGCCCACTAGGGCGTCGAGGGCGGCACGATCCAACGGGAGGCGATCCTCGGCGGCAAGGCGGTCGAGCAGATCATTGCCCGTCGCCCCCTCCTCCCGCATCGAGAGCGCCACGGCCACGGCATGCTCCTTGATGGCCTCGTGGGCCACCTCGCGGCCCACCCCCGCTCGCACGGCCCCCATCAGCACCTTGGTGGTGGTGAGGAACGGCAGATACCGCTCCAGTTCGCGATCGATCACTGGTCGGTAGGCACCGAAATCCTCCACCACGGCCAGGAACGTCTGGAACAGGCCATCGGCGGCCAAAAACGCATCCGGCAGCGCCACCCGTCGCACCACCGAGCAAGACACATCCCCCTCGTTCCACTGATCACCCGCCAGTTCGCCAACCATCGAGAGGTGGCCTCGCAGCACCACCAAGAGTCCGTTGATGCGCTCACAGGAACGACTGTTCATTTTGTGGGGCATGGCGGAGGAGCCCACCTGCCCGGGCTGAAACCCCTCGGTAGCCAGTTCGAGCCCGGCCATAAGGCGAATCGTGGTGGCCAGGCTGGCCGGGCCGGCCGCCGCCTGTACCAGCGCGGCCACCACGTCGAGGTCGAGGGAGCGCGGGTACACCTGGCCCACGTTGGTGAGCATTTCGCCGAAGCCGAGGTGAGCGGCCACCGATGCCTCCAGGGCATCGACCTTCTCGGCACTACCAAGGAGATCGGCCATGTCCTGCTGCGTACCCACCGGACCCTTGATGCCCCGCAAGGGATAGCGGGCCAGCAACTCCTCCACGCGGCGGAACGCCTGCAGCAACTCCTCGCCGGCGTTGGCAAAGCGCTTGCCCAACGTCGTGGCCTGGGCGGCCACGTTGTGGCTCCGACCGGTCATCACCACTTCGGCATACTCCCCCGCCCGCTCGGCCAGGCGGGCCAAGGCCGTGACCATTCGATCCCTTATGAGTTCGAGCGCGGCGCGCACCTGCAATTGCTCAACGTTCTCGGTGACGTCGCGCGAGGTCATCCCAGCGTGAATCAACTCGTGACCCGCCAAGGCGGAGAACTCCTCGATCCGGGCTTTGACGTCGTGGCGGGTGATGCGCTCACGCGCCTCGATGCTCTCAAGGTCCACCTTGTCGATCACGGCGATGTAGTCGTCGATGGCGGTCGGCGGCCACACCACCCCCAGATCGGCCTGCGCTCGCATCACCGCCACCCAGAGTTGGCGCTCAAGCACCACCTTGTGTTCCGGCGACCAGATCCCCGCCATCGGGGCGCTGGCATAACGGGCCGCCAGTACGTTGGGGATTTGCACTCCAGGCATCGCCCTATCTTCCCACGCCACGGCCGCTCAGCCCCACCTCATACGCAACGCCCCGGCTCGTTCACTCACGCCTCAAGCACACCCCCGAACCGGTCGTTACCATTACGGACAGGAGCGATATCCGGCGACGACGTGAAAGGGAGTCATGCCCCGCTGCGAGAAACACCAGCAAGAACCTGGAAAGGCGACCTGTCGCCGGTGCGGAGGCCACTGGTGCGATACTTGCGTCGTCTACGCCTACGGGCCCCAAAAGGACCCCTACTGCGTGAGTTGCGCCATGGTGGCCGGGGGCGTGCGGTGCTCCGGGGCTCGTCCGACGATGTCCAAACGAGATCTGCGGGCGCAGGCCAAGACGGAGCGGCAGCGGGCCAAGATCGCCACAATAACCCCTCCCAACCCCCTCGACCCGGCCCTCGAACCCGCCGCCATCGACTGGTCTTCTCCCTGGTGGGAAGACCGTCAGCCGGCCTGAAGCGACGAGCCGACGCTCTCAGCCTGCGATTTCGATGCGATGGTCAGCGAGCTTCCGAGCCAAATCGGCATCGGTGATGGCCAACATCTGCACCACCAGCAAGGCGGCGTTCATGCTGCCATCCACGGCGACGGTGGCCACCGGGATGCCCTTGGGCATCTGGACGGTGGCGTAGAGGGCATCCACGCCGTTGAGGGCGCCCCCCGACAGCGGTACCCCCACCACCGGAAGCGTGGTGTGGGCGGCCACGGCCCCGGCGAGATGCGCCGCCATCCCCGCTCCACAGATGAACGCGGCATAACCCTGCTCACGAGCCGAGGACGCCAGCGCCGCCACCTTGGCTGGGCTGCGGTGGGCGGACTGCACCCGCACATCGGCTTCGATGCCGAAGCGGGTGAGTGTGTCCACGGCGGGCTGCATCTTGTCCCGGTCATTGGGGGAACCCATCAGAACGGCCACTTTGTAGGTCATGTCGGGATGTCTCCTGCGATGTCGGTGCGGTGAAGCAATCCGGGCCAGGCGATGTGCCCGAGGGCGGTGTACGCCCGGGCCCGGGCGGTAGCAACGTTGGGACCTTGCCCGACCACGTCGAGCACACGGCCACCCGCGGTCACTAGGTGTCCATCATCGCCCATACCCACCCCCGCACACAGGACCAACGCCCCCTCGGCGGCACCCGCCGCCGCCAGGCCTTCTACCGGATCCCCGGAACGGACCGGGCCGGGATAGCCCGACGCTGCCGCTACCACCAGCACGACGGCGGTGTCGGAAAACGTCGGCGGGGTGCGGAGATCGCCGGCGGCGGCTTCGGCGAGATGTACGGCAAGGTCTGAAGTCATCCGGAGCAAGACCACCTGGCTATCGGGGTCGCCGAAGCGGATGTTGAATTCCACCAGTTTCGGGCCGTCGTCGGTGAGCATCAGCCCGGCGTAGAGCACCCCTCGGTAGTCGATGCCCCGCCGGGCGAGCTCATCGAGCGTGGGCTGCACAAACCGCGCAATGACATCGTCGGCGAAGTTGTCCGGCAGCCACGGCAACGGCGAGTAGGCGCCCATGCCCCCGGTGTTGGGCCCCACCTCGCCCTCACCTACGCGTTTGAAGTCTTGGGCGGGGGGAAGGGCCACGGCTCGGGTGCCGTCGCACAGCGCGAACAGCGACACCTCCGGTCCGGTCATTCCCTCCTCAATGATCACTGTCTGCCCCGCCGGCCCGAACGACGAGCCGGAGAGCTTTTGGCGCACATCGGCCTCGGCCGCCAGAAGGTCATGGGTGACGAACACCCCCTTGCCGGCGGCGAGACCATCGGTCTTCACTACCCAGGGTGCCGACATTTGGCGCAGAAAGGCCAGCGCCGGCTCCACCTCGGTGAAGGTGGCGTAGGAGGCGGTGGGCACCCCCGCCGCCCGCACTAGGTCCTTCATGAATGCCTTGGAGCCCTCCACCTGCGCGCCGTCGGCGCCCGGGCCGAACACGAGTTTCCCCGCCCTCCGCAACCGATCGGCGAGGCCGTCTACCAACGGTTGTTCCGGACCGATGACGTACAGATCGGCATCAAGGTGCTCGGGGTCGGTGTCGACCGAGCCAGGGATCCCCGGGTTGCCCGGGGAGACCACTACCTCTGCGGTGCGCGCCAGCACCAAGGCCAGCGCGGCTTCCCGGCCGCCCGAACCGACCACCACGATCTTCACGCGCGTAGGTGAACGTACTGATCGCGCCCAGGACCCACACCGAGGAGACGGATAGGCACCCCGACCTGATCCTGCAGGAAGGCCACATAGTCATGCACCCGCGCGGGAAGGTCACCGGGCTCGGTGGCGCCGCTCAGATCGCCACCCCATCCGGGGAAGGTTTCGTAAACGGGGGTGACCCGGTGGAGCACGGATTGATTGTCGGGCAGATGACGGATGCGCTTCCCGTCCACCTCGTAGGCCACGCAGACCTTCACCTCATCAAAGGCATCGAGCACGTCGAGTTTGGTGATGGCCAACTCGGATAGCGAGTTGAGCCGCACCGCGTGGCGGAGCATCACCGCATCGAACCAGCCGGGTCGCCGTTGGCGTCCGGTGTTAGTACCGAACTCGTGGCCGCGCTCCACGATGGCGGCGCCGGTGTCGTCGAGCAGTTCGGTTGGGAACGGCCCGGCTCCCACCCGGGTGACATACGCCTTGGCCACCCCGACCACCCGATCGATATGGAGCGGACCCACCCCCGCTCCGGGGCAGGCCCCGCCGGCGATGGGATTAGACGACGTGACGAAGGGATACGTGCCGTGATCAAGATCCAAGAAGGTGGCCTGGGCCCCTTCGAACAGCACGTGTTGGCCCGCTTCGAGGGCCTCGTGCACGAGGTTCACGGTGTCGGCAACGTAGGGCTCCATCCGAGGGGCCAGATCGTCGAGATAGACGTCGGCGATCTCGTCCACCGTGGGGGAGAGTTGGTTGTAGACCTTGGCCAGCATCGGGGCCTTGTCCTTGAGCACCAGGGTGAGTTTCTCCCGGAAGATCTTTGGGTCGTAGAGGTCCTGCACCCGAATACCCACCCGAGCCGCCTTGTCGGCGTAGGCCGGCCCAATACCCCGCTTGGTGGTGCCCAGCGCGTTCTTGCCCAGATGTCGCTCGGTCACCCGATCGATCAACTGGTGGTACGGAAGAATGAGATGGGCGTTCCCCGACACCTTCAGTTTGGAGCAATCCACCCCTCGCGCCTCCAACATCGACACCTCGTCTAGGAGCACCTTGGGATCTACCACTACGCCGTTGCCGATCACCGGGGTGATGTGGCTGTAGAGCACGCCACTCGGGATCAGTTGGAGCGCGAATGTTTCGCCGTCGACCACCAGTGTGTGGCCGGCGTTGTGGCCACCCTGGTACCGCACCACGAGGTGCATCTCCTTGGCAAAGAGGTCGGCAAAACGCCCCTTGCCTTCGTCTCCCCATTGGGTTCCGACGATGATCGTTGCTGGCACGCGCCCGCCTTATCTGGTGGTTCCAAGGACGGTGGGCGATCTTACCCCTCCGACGCGGCTCGCCCCAAGGCTCACTGATTCTGCCGTCGATCAGGCGCTCAGACCGGCTCGGGGTCGAGGGTCAACCCATCGGGCCCGGCGTCGACCACCACCTTCGCCCCGTCGCGCAAGGTTCCGTCCAAGAGGGCGTTGGCCAGGCGATCCGCTACCTGTTTCTGAATCACCCGCTTGAGCGGCCGGGCACCGAAGGCAGGGTCGTAGGCCGCCTCGACGAGCATCGCCCGTCCGGCGTCGGTGACCTCAAGGGTGATGCGCCGATCGGCGAGACGAGCGCGAAGGTGCTCCAGCTGGATCTCCAGGATGGGGGCCAGATCGGCTTCGGTAAGCGACCGGAAGTGCACGATCTCGTCGATCCGGTTCACGAACTCGGGCCGGAAGTGTTGGATGGGGTCGGTGGTGAGGTTCGACGTCATCACGAGCACGACATTGGTGAAGTCCACCGTCCGGCCCTGGCCATCAGTGAGACGACCGTCATCAAGCACCTGCAACAAGATGTTGAAGACATCGGGGTGGGCCTTCTCGATTTCGTCCAGCAGCACCACCGAGTAGGGCCGTCGACGGACGGCCTCGGTGAGTTGACCGCCTTCGCCGAAGCCGACGTACCCCGGCGGAGCGCCCACCAAACGGCTCACCGAGTGCTTCTCCATGTACTCGGACATGTCGAGGCGCACCATGGCCCGCTCGTCGTCGAACATGAAGCGGGCGAGGGTGCGGGCCAACTCCGTTTTACCAACGCCGGATGGACCGAGGAAGAGGAACGAACCAATCGGGCGGTGCGGATCGGACAAACCGGCCCGTGACCTCCGGATGGCGCTCGCCACGGCTGTCACCGCTTCATCCTGCCCGATGACACGCTCGTGCAGCACCGCCTCCATACGCACGAGCTTGGCGATCTCGCCCTCCATCAGGCGCGAGACCGGCACCCCGGTCCACTTGGCCACGATCTCGGCCACGTCCTGCGCGTCGACCTCCTCTTTGAGCATCGGCCCGCTGCCTTGGAGTTCCGTCAGAGCCATGCTGGCTTCCCCCATCTGTCGTTCGAGCTCGGGAATCCGCCCGTAGCGAAGCTCGGCCGCCTTCTCGAGGTCGCTCTGGCGGTCGAGTTCGGATCGCAGCCCCTCCAGTTCCTCCTTCAGGGTCTGGATGAGGTTGATCGCGTCTTTCTCGTTGGTCCAACTCGCCAACATGACATCGCGATGCTCGATCAGATCGGCTAGTTCAGCCTCGAGGGTCTCCAGCCGGTCCCGGCTCGCCGCATCGGTCTCTTTGGCCAAGGCCACTTGCTCAATCTCCAGTTGGCGCACTCGTCGTTCGGCCGCATCGATCTCGGTGGGTAGCGAATCGATCTCGATCCGAAGTTTCGACGCCGACTCGTCAACCAGGTCGATCGCTTTATCCGGCAGGAACCGGCCGGTTAGGTAACGATCCGAAAGCACCGCGGCAGCCACCAGGGCGGCATCTTGAATGCGCACCCCGTGATGCACCTCGTAACGCTCCTTCAGGCCCCGCAGGATGGCGATGGTGTCGTCCACACTCGGTTGCCCCACCAACACCTGTTGGAATCGCCGTTCCAATGCCGCATCTTTTTCGATGTGCTGGCGATACTCGTCCATAGTCGTGGCCCCGATGAGCCGCAGTTGCCCGCGAGCCAGTAGCGGCTTGAGCATGTTGCTGGCATCCATCGACCCCTCGGCGGCTCCGGCCCCCACCACGGTATGTAGTTCGTCGATGAAGGTGACCACCTCGCCTTTGGCATCGGTGATCTCTTTCAGCACGGCTTTGAGCCGCTCTTCAAACTCGCCGCGATATTTGGCGCCGGCCACCATCGAACCCAGATCCAGGCTGATCAGCCGCTTATGTTTGAGGCGCTCGGGGACGTCGCCCTCCACGATCCGGCGGGCCAGACCTTCCACGATGGCGGTCTTCCCCACGCCCGGCTCCCCGATGAGCACCGGGTTGTTCTTGGTCCGGCGCGCCAGCACCTGGATCACCCGACGGATCTCTTCATCGCGCCCGATGACGGGGTCGATCTTGCCCTGGCGGGCGGCCTCGGTCAGGTCGATACCGTATTTCTCGAGGGCCTGGTATTGCCCCTCGGGATCCTGTGAGGTCACTCGGTGGCTACCCCTCACCGCTTGCATGGCCGCCAGCAACCGCTCGCGATCGATGTCCAGACGGTCGCCGAGGGCGAGCAGCAAGTGTTCGGTAGAGAGATACTCATCACCCAACTCACTGCGGGCGGCGTCGGCACCATCGACTACCCCGTTGAGATCCCGTGACAGCCGAGACTCACTCCCGTAGGCATTGGGCAGGCCGGCCACCGCGTCGTCGGCCTTCTGTAAGAGGCGGGCGGGATCCACTTCGAGCCGCTTCATCATGGGCAGGACAATGCCGTCCTCCTGCCGAAGTAGCGCCGCGAGGAGGTGGTCGGGGGTCACCTCGGGGTTGCTATTCCGACGGGCCGACTCCATGGCAGCCGAAAACGCTTCCTGGGTTTTGGTGGTCCAACGGTTCGGTTCGATCACCACCCCCACAGGCTATGCCTTCATTCCCAACCGCGGATTACGCCGTGCGGTGTTGGCCTCGGTCCGCACCCCCCCGGTCCGTCACTCAGTCACCCGAACCCGCCATAGGGTTGGGTAACGTCGGTAGCGGAGGAGGGCCACCCATGGCGGACTTGACCGACGCACAACAAGACGCCCTGCGACGTGATCTCCTGGATGAGACCCTCTTAGAGTGCGAACGGCTGCTAACCGACGCGGAGGCAGCGGCGAGGGCAATCCGCCACTCGGCACAACAGGAGGCCACCGAGCACCTCGACGACGCCAAACGTCGGGCATCGGAGGACCTATCCGCCGCTGAGGTGGCCGCCCAAGTCCAGCTGACCGACGCCGAACGACAGGCCAACGCTCTGATCCAGGCCGCCATGCGGGCCGCCGAAAAGGCCGTCGAGGCCGCTGGGCCGAGCGCGCTGAAGGAGTCTGACGATACCATCGCCAACCGAGTCTCGGTGGCCGAACGCACTGCCGCCACCCGCCTCGCCGAGGCCGACGCCAAGGCCACTCGCCAACTGCTTGAGGCCCTCGACGAGGCGCGCCTCATTGTTACCAACGCGCAGTCCGAGGCGAACCAGATCATTGTCCGAGCCCAGTACCTCACGCAGCCAGCGGAGAATCCATCACCCGCCGGCGAGCTCCCCTCCGATCCCGACGGCGCCGCCCCGCCCAGTCGCGCCCGCCGCGGGGGTCGTCTGCGCATACTCGGGTTCGGACTGGCACTGATACTCGCCATAGGCCTCACCCGTGCCTACGTCGCCGAGCCCTACGCGGTGGCCGCCGTGTCGATGGAGCCGGCGTTGAGCGATGGTGACCACATCCTCCTCAACAAAATGGCCTTCGCCGTGAGCGGCCCGAAGCGGGGCGACGTGGTCGTCTTCGATACGGTGAAGGTGGCCGCCACGGCCGGCATGCCGAATAGAACCCTCGTCAAGCGGGTGATCGGTCTGCCTGGCGATGTGGTTCAGAGCATTGAGAACAACCTGGAGATCGACGGCGAAGTGATCGACGACCCCTGGCGCGGTTCCACCGTTACGCCAGCCTTCGGACCTATCCAGGTGCCCGATGGGATGGTGCTGGTCCTCGGCGATAACCGGGTCGGGTCGGTGGACAGCCGCACCTTCGGGCCGATCCCCATTGATGTCCTTACGGGGCAGGTAGAGGTCGTCATCTGGCCACCGAAACGAGCCGGGCGCGTCTGACGCGGGACCGGCCGAAAGGCGTCGCTTGGCGGCGGCTCAGCCGGCTCGGCGGCGGGCCGCCCAGGCCAATTGGGCGGCTTCCAACGCACCCTCCAGCCGCCGGGTGTTCTCCGCCCAGGTAAAGTTCCGCTCAACGAAATCCCGGCCCGCGCTATCCGGGGCGGCGCCCTCACCCGCCACCACCAGTCGAGCCACGACCTCTGCCGCGAATCCCGCTGGGTCCTCGGCCAACGTTATGGGGGCCTCGCTCCCATCACCGGCCCGCACCCCCTCGGCCGCGAGCGATGAAGCCACCACCGGAACGGCCATGGCCATCGCCTCGAGCACCTTGTTCTGTATCCCGGCGCCGAAGTGGAGCGGCGCCGCGAAGACGGAGGCGCGTTCGAGGTACGGACGCACATCATCGACGTAGCCCGTGACGGTCGTGCCCGATCGCGCCGCCGCCACCAGCCGAGGCGTCGGATCCCGACCCACGATGAAGAGTTCGGCATCAGGTACCGAGCGCCGAACGATCGGCATGACGGCTTCGATGAGATGGAGGGCAGCATGTTCGTTCGGTGGGTAATCCATTTTGCCGGTGAACACCACCGCTGAACCGCCCAGAACCGTCGAGTTTCGTGTCCAGGTCTCGAGATCAACCCCGTTGGACACCACCGTCGTGCGGCTCCGGTCGGCTCCCGTGATCAGTAAATCTCGATCCCGTCCGGACGCGAACACCAGGTGGTCGCCTCGGCGGATCAACGAACGTTCGATCCGTCGAACTTCCACGAGTTCGAAGAGGCGGCCGGCCCGTTGGGTCAGTGTGCCGAATCGCAGGCCGCCCCGCACACGACTCGAGGTGGCATCACATAGGTCCACCACGACCGGGAGGGCTCCCAATGCATCGAGCACCGGGAAGGTGCGCTTGCCGCTGAACACTGCGGCATCGAAACGGCCTGACGCCACCAACGTCGCCGCCGTCGAGCGCAGGGCCGCCACGGGACCGCTGGTCACGGTGTGCACTAGCCCCTCGGCGCGACGTGCCAATTTCGCGAGAGTGGAGTCGCCGACAGCCGGACCGAACGTGTGGATCGCGTTGGCGTAGGGATCCAGCGCGGCGCGATGGTCCGGCTCGAAGCCGCTCCCCACCACCGAAAGCAGGGTCACTTTGTGCCTCGGAGCCAGCCCCCGCAGCAGGTGGTAATGACGCAGGTACCCACTGGTCAGCGGGAACGGGAAGCCGTTGGTGATGTAGAGGATCTCCATAGGGACACTCCCGCCGCCCACTCCGGTCTTCGTTGGGGTGAGCAACCACGAGAGTTCGTTACGTTAGGCCCTCGGGCCCCCCGCCACCCTCTGCGGTTACCGGGACCGCAGTGTACCGGCGCCGCCGCGGCGGTCACCACGGGTCGTGCAATCTCGCTGGTGGGGTCCGGGCGGCGGCCGCCCTCCCGCGAAAGCCCTTGCCGATGAACGCTTTTGCCCAGGGTACCGGTGGATTGAGCCCAACCAGTTGAGGTCCCTTCCAACCTCTGGAGGCGCCTGGGACCGGATGAAAGTGCGCGCTGATGGCGCCATCAGGGAGACCGAGGTGGCCGACCAAAAATCCAGGCACGACGTCGATACCCATAGGGAACGAGCAAGGGCGTGGATCGACTGGACCTTCGGTAGGTAAGACACCTCAGCCGAGAAAGCGGCCCGTCCAAGCGGGTATCGTCCCTTTTCCAACCCGCCGGGCAAACTGGCGGTCGAGTGGAGGAGGTAACGCAGCGGTGATCCTCGACCACGATCTTCATGGGCTCTTACGCGTCAGGCTCATCGACCCCTCTCCTCAGGCCGGGGCCGCCGTCGAACGCCAACTCGGAACCCCGGGACATCCGCCCGTAGGTGAGGCCGATCTGGTGGTGCGCTTTGTGGATGCGGTCCCGCGTCGGGGGAGGCTGCGCCTGATCGGCGTGGAAGAGATGGGTTTCACCGACGACTCATTCGTCCTGCTGCGCCGCACCGCGGCGGGAACGGCTCTCATCACGATGCCCCTCGACACCCTCGGAGGTAGCTGCGAGATCGAGTGTGATCGGGGTATCCGTGAGGTGCCGATGCTGATACCGCTAGTCAACCTGGCGCTATTGAACAAGGGAGTGCTCCCCTTGCACGCCTCCGCCTTCAACTATCGCGGCGAGGGGATCGTCGCCGCCGGATGGCGCAAGAGCGGCAAGACCGAAACCCTGCTCGGATTTATGGCCCACGGAGCGGTCGCAGTGGCCGACGAGTGGTGCTACATCACCGACGACGGTTCCATGTACGGGATACCTGAGCCCGTCCGACTCCAGGACTGGCACCTCGAGCAGTTGCCCCAGCATCGTGCCGCGGTGGGATTGCCCACGCGACTCCGCCTCGGTGCATGGCGCGCCGCTGACGGCACCGGCCAGGCGGCCCGCCGGGCCGCCGATCATGGGGTGCCTGGTGCTCGCTCCCTCAGCCGTGCCCTTGGAGCCGCTCGGCCGCGACGCCACGTCGACATGGATCCCTCGGCCCTCTTCGGAGCCGAGGGATGGTCCGGGCGCGGACATCTCGACCGAGCCTTCTTGCTCCTCAGCGTCGATGCCCCTGATGTGCATGTCGCGCCTACTAGTGGCGAGGAGGTGGCCGACCGCATGGTCTTTGCCCATCAGCACCACCGGCTGAACGTCCTTGGTACCGAGTTGGCAGCTCGCTTCGCCTTCCCCCACCGTCATCATGCCGCGATCGAGCACGCTGAAGAACTCGAGCGTTCCTTGCTGCGGGCCGCCTTCGCCGACCTACCATGTTTCGTGGTCGAGCATCCCTACCCGATCCCGATCGAGACAACCTTCCGGGCCATCGAAGAACACTGCGGCTAGCGGTTGCTGAAGAACACCCTCCCTGCGGACCATAATCCGGTGATACGCAGCCTTTTCGAGCCCTGGTCGTGATGAAATCCCGGTCCCAACGCAAACGCGGAATCGCCGTGGCGCTCCTCGGGCCCGATGGCGCCGGGAAATCAACGCTGGCGGCGTCCCTCCTCGTTGCCATGCCCTCCGAGTTTCCGGGCCGCAGTCTGTACGCAGGCCCGTACCCCAAGACCGAGCATCAGCGGCACCTCTTCCCCGGTGGTGCAACGGCGACAGTCGTCGCACGCTTGACCCGTACCCGCGCCATCGCGGCGTGGCACCGATCTGCCGGTCGGGATGTCATCTTCGACCGCCACCCCTACGACGCCCTCCTGGCGCCGGCGGGAACCTCTGGGCGAGCAGCAACCCGACGGGCGATCATCGGACGGACCGGCCTCACCCCGGATCTGATCATCGTGCTTGATGCGCCCGCCGAAGTTCTCTACCAACGCAAGGGTGAGCACAACCTGCAACAACTGGCAGAGCAGCGCCAGCGGTACCTCACCTTCGCGGCGGCACGACCGAACGCCATGGTTCTTGACACCACCATCGGTGCTGCGGGAGTCCTCCACGAAGCCCTGGTCGAGATCGCGTCGGTCAGAGCCCGACGCAGAACACGATGACTTCGGTTCCCGGCCCGCCTGAGGCGGCGAAGCCATCTGCCACCGGTGAGACCGAAAGACAGATCCGAGGCTCCTCGCTCCTCCTGGCGGGGAAGGTCATTTCGGTCCTCGTCTCCTTGGTCGTGCAGATCGTCATCGTTCGCGAGTTGACTACAAGCGAGTACGGCGCCTTCGCCTATGCCCTCTCGCTGGTCGCAACGGCGTCCACGCTGATCACCCTTGGCATCGACCGAGGGATAACTCGCTTCGTCGCGATCTACGACGAGGACCACCAGTACGACAAGATGTTCGGCACGATCGCCATGCAGTTGACGACCATCGTCGGACTCGGGATGTTCTTCGTCATCGGAGTCATCGGATTGCAGAGTTGGATATCCGGCTCCCTTATCGATGATCGCCAGACCGTCGCCGTCCTTCTGATCCTCTCCCTCTTGGCGCCAATCCAGGCCTTTGACGCAATGATGGGCAATCTCTTTGCGGTCCTTGCCGAGCCTCGCTCGATCTTTTTCCGTCGCAACATCCTCACCCCGGCGATGCGCCTCGCAGTAGCGGGCCTGCTCCTGGTGAGTAGCGGGGGACCTCGGTTGCTCGCCGCTGGCTACGTCACGACGGCGTTGATTGGTGCAATCACCTACGCCTATTTGCTAATCAAGATCCTGCGAAAGCGCGGGCTGCTGGTGCACGCGCACCCCCGATCGCTATCGCTGCCAATTCGCGAGGTGATGACCTTCACACTTCCGCTCCTCACGAGTGAGCTGTTGTTCATCCTCATCAACACATCCGACGCCATCTTGCTCGGACGGTTCGGAGGGACCGACGCCGTCGCCGCCTACAAAGTGATCCTTCCCGCGGCCAAGATGAACCAGTTGGTGCTCCTCACCTTCGGCATCCTGTTCACCCCCTTGGCGGCGCGCCTTTTCGCCAGGAACGACCGCGAAGGAATCGCCCGGCTCTACTGGCAGACCTCCGCCTGGGTCGCGGTGCTCTCTTTTCCCATACTGGTGCTCACTACCTCGATGGCTCCTACCTTCACCGGGCTTCTCTTCGGGGCCAAGTACCGCGACTCTTGGATCTATCTGGTCCTGGTATCTTTCGGCTACTACTTCAGCGCGGCGCTGGGGTTCAACGCCGCCACCCTGAAAGTGCTCGGGCGGGTTCGCTACATCGTGGGGGTTTCCGCCGTCGCCGGTATCGTTAACATCGCGCTGAACCTCGTGCTGATCTCCCGGTACGGCCCGATGGGAGCGGCGGTAAGCACGTTGACCACGCTGGTGGTCTACAACTTGCTCAACCAGTTGGGGCTGCGGTCCCGCCGAGGCATCGGGACTTTTTCTTTCTCGTACGCAAAGATTTATCTCGTGATTGTCGCGTCGATCGCCATTCTTGGTGGGGTGCAACTACTCACCGCTCCCACTCCCGTGGTAGCCGGCAGCCTCGCAGCGGTGGCCTGTCTTGCTGTATTCGCCATCGGTCGCCACGAACTCGACATCAGCGCGACATTCCCAGAACTCCTACAAATCCCACTAGTTGGTAACCTCCTCAGGAAACCCGGATCCGTCGACACTTCTCTCCACGATCCGACCGACCACCCCGAAGGATCGTAAGGATCTATCTCTCACATGCGGATAGTCATCCCCAACGACTAGCGCATTTCTCACAGCCTCAGGAGACGGCGTGGAACCGAGTCAACTCACTTGGATCTTCAAAAGATCGTGGTACATCCTGCTCATCGCCGCCGTCTTCGGCGCAGGCCTGGCTCGCCACGTGGCCCTCAATACCACCCCCACCTATGAGGCTCGCGCGCAGTTGCTGGTGGGCCCCATCAATGCCCCCTCAGACATCCTCCGCGCTTCCGGTAGACTGGTGCTCACCTACGCGGAACTGGTGCAGAGCGAGACGACCCTGGCGGCCGCCCGGTCGAAGCTCAAGATAAATCCGACTGACGTGATCAGCGCCACGGCTTCCGGAAGTGAGATCACGCGTCTGTTGAACATCACGGTGCTTTCTTCAAACTCCGCAAACCCTGACAAGGTCGCCAACCAGATCGCGTCACAGATCGCCGACATTGCCGCCAGTGAGAGCTCCGCCATAGACGTGAAGGCCGAGGGCCAGATCACCGTGGTTGAGCCAGCGACGAGGGCGGCGGCCGCTTTGGCCCCCAAGGTAAAGGTGATCACGGTGCTCGGTGGTCTCGCTGGCATCATCGGGGCGACCGCCCTCCTGCTGGCGGCTGAGCAACTCAGTCGCCGGATCCGCTCCGCCACCGAACTGGCCGAATTGGCTGGCGTACCGGTACTCGCCGTACTGGGACCGCAACGGCCCAAAGCCAAAGGCACCACGGCCGAGGCACGGCTGGTCGTTTCCGGAATCAGCAACTCCAAAACGGCAATCTCGTTTCAAACGGCCGCCGCCAACCTGTCGATACTTCAGTACCTCAACGAACCGCTCCGAACAATCGTCATCACCGGAACCAGCTCTACCATCGGTACCGGAGACATCGCCGCCAACATCGCCGCCAACCTGGTGGACCTCGGGGAGCGGGTAGTGCTGGCCGATACAGATCCTTCGGGGGGGGAAATCGCTGCCCTTCTCGGGCTCAACACCACCCCCACCGGCGAGGCCTCACAACCCACCTCGGTCCCGTTGCGAGGAGGTCGGCAGTTGCTCGTTGTCACCCCCTTCAACTCACTGGATTCGGGCAAGATGGATGCGACCAAGGCGAACAAATTGGTGCAGGACCTCCAGAAACATGCCGATGTCGTAGTGATCCACACCGGACCAGCGCCGAGTTCCCTGACGGCCCTCGTGTGGGCATCGGTCGCTGATGCCACGGTCCTTGTCGCACGACAGGCAGGCTCGCGCCGGGAGGAAGTGGAGGAGAGCACCAGCAATCTGCACCGGGCCCAAGGCCGACTCATTGGGACCTTCCTGGATGCGAGGCGCACCAAGCGACGCTGGTCGCCCCTCCGTGCTCACGCGCCTGCCTCCAACGCCGTCAACGAGATCAAGCCCACGGCGGTCCCGTAATGACAACACCATCCTTGGCAACACCAGCGGACGCCGAGGCCCTCGAGGAATGGGAGCCAGATCGGAATGCTGGATCACCAAAAAAGCTGGCGGCAATCGTTCTCGGTCTGGTGGTGGCCACGCTGGTGGGCCTGCTGGTGGGGCCGGGGCTGCTGGTGCTTGGCCTCATCGCAGTCGGCTTCGTGTTGGCCACGCTCTGGCACCCCGAGATCGCCACCCTTGCTTTCTTCTTCGCCATTTGGGCCAACCTGCTGGCCGTAGCTGCCCAGTTCCATGGAGCGCCGGCCCTACTGGCGGGCTGCTTCGTCCTTATCCTCTGCATCCCCTTGCTCCACCGGGTCATCGTGTGCCGCGAACCGATCGTGGTGACGTCGGCTCTGACTTTCCTCCTTGGCTACCTCGTGAGCATGTTGGTGGCGGCAGCGACATCCGCCGCAGTCGGACCCGCCGTACGACCCATCGGCGACTTCCTCATCGAGGGACTCCTGCTCTACCTGCTCGTGAGTAATTCGGTGCGCACCCCCGGCACTGTTCGACGGGCTATTTGGGCCATCATTCTGGCCAGTGCCCTTCTTGGGTCGCTCTCGTTGGTGCAGGAGGCAACCCACGCCTACCAGAACAACTTCGGAGGGCTCGCCCAGGTAACCACTCAGGGCTTCAAGGTGGATGAAAAACAAGGGACGGCGGTGCTGCGACCGCGCCTCAGTGGGTCAATAGGGGAGCAAAACCGTTACGCGCAGGTTCTGCTTATGGCCGCACCGCTCGCTTTCTTCCGGGCCAAGTACGAGCGAGACCGCCGCCTGCGCATCTTGGCCGCCGGCTGCGGAATAGCGATCTTTATTGGAGTGTTGCTCACGTTCTCGCGAGGCGCAATGGTCGCAGCCGGCGTGATGTTCGTGATGCTCATCATGCGCGGGTACATCCGGTTCCGACATGCCCTCCTCGGCATAGGTATCGTCGGGCTTGCGCTAATCAATTTTCAGCCCGACTACGTCACCAGACTCAGTTCGCTCACCGAGATCGGCTCGCCTCAATCCAACTCTGACACGCCAAAAGCCGATGGGGCGGTGGTGGGGCGCGCTACCTCAAACCTGGCGGCGTGGAACACCTTCGTCGCCCACCCCCTCACCGGGGTCGGGCCCGGCCGCTACTTCGTGGATTATTCGCAGAAGGCTGGGAACGAGCTCAACCTGAGGTTCTTCGACAAAAACCGACGGGCTCACAACATGTACCTGGAGGTGGCGGCCGACCTCGGTGCCTTCGGGATCGCCATGCTGCTGGGTGCCGTCGGAGTTACGGCCTACCAGTTGGCCAACCTCCAACGTTACTGGCGAACCCGGGATCCCCAGCTGGCGGCACTGGCATCATCGCTCCTGTTCGCCTTGGCTGCGTACATGTTAACCGCCGTGTTTCTCCATCTCTCGTACCAGCGTTACTTCTGGACAATCCTGAGCTTGGCCAACTCCACCATCTGGGTGCTGGCGGGGGAAAGGCGCAGGGATTTGAGCTCTACTCGACAGTTGTCCACCGTGCCCTAACCAAACTGGCTGCCGACGCCATGTCCGTCAGGTTGGCGTTCGGACCGGCCCAGCGCTGGTTCCGACGCCGCACCCTATCGTCTCGTCCAGGCGCGCCATCGGGTCTTCTCCACCACGAGCACCACACCATCAACATTGGCGTTCACGATCCGCATCGCCGAGGCCGCATCACGCGCCGCGCGCTCCATCAGCCGATCGAAGGATGCGACGACCACTACCGAATCAGCGACCGTTGCCCACGCCAGGGTCTCCCCCGACTCGTTCACTGGCGCGGCGGCCACCACCACCACGTCACCGTCGCAGGTGGCCAGCATCTCACGCGCCATCACGTGATCCACTGTTGGATTGAGGGGATCGGCCAAGTTCACGGACCGAACCTGCACGTCAAGCCCACCGAGGTGAGCCTGAACTCCCGAAGAATCAGGGGTCCCGCCACTGAGCAACAACACAACGCGGTGCCCACTGCGGTCCAGGGTGGCGGCCAACTGGATCGCAACACCAGGCCCATCGTCACCCACCCCCACCCCCGCCACCACGATTGATCGTCCCGCTTGGGATCGAACCCGATGGTCGACAAAGGCCGACATCCGCCGAAACGACGCGTCATCGCCGGCCCTCCCCGGATCCGATAAGGGGTAGTCCAGGCTGAGCGGCGGTGCCACGGACGTGATCATCTCCCACCCGGTCACTGCTCGTAGCCGAGGCGCGGTGCGCACACGCTTGGATGTCGCTACGAGCAGTGCGGCCATCGCCAAGGCACACACGGCCCCGAAAACAGCGGCGACGGCGGCGAAAACCATTGCGGAGGGCTGCGAAGGAGCCTCGGCCTGGAGCGAACGATCAATAATCAAGACTCCGCCGGCGGGGGCATTCGGGTCCGGCGGCGAGATCAGGGTCAACTGCACCGCCGCTTCGTTGGCAATGTTGTTCGCTAACGCAGGGTTCGCTGCCGTGGAGCGGATCGTGATCAGACGAGTGGCCTCATCGGCCGTCACTGCGAGCGAGTCCCGTAGCTCGTCACCCGTGATCTTTTGGCCCAGGCGACCGGCGGCAGCATCGAGTTGGGGCTGACTTGTGGCCAACTCTGCGTAGGTCTGCGCCAACTGCGTTGCCGCGTCGAGGGTGGTCTTGTCGCCATTGATCGGCCCCACCAGAACCCGGGCCTTCCCTTGGTAGCTCACCCCAGCCTGGCTGGTGGCGAGATACCCAATGCCACCTGCCAACACAGCCACTGCCAGAAAAACGCCCCAATACCGTCGCGCAATCGGCATCAGCCCCCCTAGCTCCACGCGCCTGCCTCCTCGCCCTTGACATACCGGTCCCCGCCGAAGCCCCAGTGTAGAAGCCTGAGCCGACCCGGGAACTACCCCCGACCACCGATGCTCGCCCGGAGCAGCCCGCCTCCGCCCATCATGCTCGCCTGTTCACCCCATCCATGACAACAACGCGGGACGCTCGATGGCGGTACGCCAGAGCGTCGACGCAGGCTGCGCTCTCCACCAGGCGAGGTCCAGCCCGCCTACCGCAGCGCGCTCAGCATGGGCGGCTGCGACCCGCGCCCAGCAGCAGACAAACATCGCTGGCAACACTTCGGCGGGGAGGTCGAGAGCCCTCTGGTAGCGCCGCAACTGGGCATGGACCCATCCGGGGGGAGCCCCCAGGAATGCGTGCGCGAGCGCCCGTGAGCCATCGAGATTGCTGGAGGAGCGCGCCACAAACCCGAGGGCTATGAAGAGGTCGTGGGCTGGGAGACCCTCCGATTGGGAAAGCTCCCAGTCGATGAGCGCCAGCCCACCGCCAGTGCGGAGAATGTTGGGTGCGCTCACGTCGCCATGCTCAAACACGGCGGGGAGTTCACGTTCGGCGAGGTGGATCACCGCGCCACGAGTGGCCTCCACGAGCTGTTCCTCGGCTGGCCCTCCCGCCACCGCTAACCGCGCCAGTGGACCGTCCAGAAGGGTCGAAAGGCGCTCAGCACCGCCCGTCATTCCACCGCGCGGCAGCCCCAATATCCACGAGGTCACTTCAGTGGCGATGGCCTCCGGATGCTGAGCGGCCGAGGCGGCCGTCACCGGAGTCCCGGCAACCACCGTCTCGGCCAAGATCCTTCGTCGGCCCCATGTCGCGTGTTTCAGCACGCGCGGCGCACCCACGTCACGGCCCCTGGTGGCGGCCCACAATGCCCGTAACGCCGCCACCTCATGGTCCACCCCCGATCCGGCCAGTCGCGTCGTCTTGACGACCACTTCGGGGTCGTCCCGCCCCGCCAGCACCACAACATGGCGTGACGTGGAGAATCGGGGGGTTACCAAGATGTGGGACGCTGGCACCCTCTCCACGTCGCCAAGCAACACCTCCCCCTCCAACCACGCTCCGATCGAATGAAGCGCTGGGGTGGGAGACAGAAGCACCGCTCGAGCAGGCGCAACCTTCGCCACGGTCGCCCGAACCAGCGCCGAGTCAGCCCAGCCGATTCGAGCAAAGCTGGCCGCCATGCCCCCCTTGCTGGCGATGGACCAGCCCAGCGCACGACGGTCGTCCACCGGAACGAAGGCCCGCCGCCGCTCATGGTTTGGAAAGGCCAGAAAGCATGTTCCGGGGTGACGGCGCAACAGCATCCACCAGCGAGGATCCACGATCTGGCGGGGGCCAAGTTCAACGTAGATCGGCAGATCGGGCCGTCGACGAACCAACTCGCCCACCACGATGGGATCGGGATGAGAGGCAACCGCGTCAGCGCTGGCGCCATCGACGTCGGCCACACCAGCAATCTCCCCGACCTCCACCCCTTCCACCTCTAGCCCCGGGCCGTAGCGACGCCTCATGGGCTGGGTCACCAGAATCCGGTGCACCTCAACGCTGGGGAGAAGAAACCGCCAGTCGACCCTCCTAAGCGCATGGAGATCAGGAACATAGTCGTCGCGTTCATTGGTCATCGCGACTCGGTATCGAGACCCGAGGGGTGGCATGAGGTCCCGGCCAGCCCGGTACGACATTGGGGGGTTCGAGCGAGCGGCTGAACAGGCACGAAACTCCACGCTACGGCCCGGCCCCCAGGAGCGCCAGGATCACCCGGAGCCGTTTGGCGCACCCGTACCTTGCACAGGGCACAAACCTTCCCCTTCTGATAAATAAGGTGCGATGGATGTTGCACTAGTCACCGGCGCGGCGGGTTTTGTCGGATCCCACCTCGTCGAAGCACTCCTCGCCGATGGTCGGCACGTTCGCGGCATCGACTGCTTCACGCCGTACTACGACCGCGCCACTAAGGAAGCCAACCTCGCCGAGGCCCGACGGAGCGGAGCCTTTGAGTTCCACGAGGCTGATCTTCGTACCACCGATTTGGCTTCCCTCTTGGAAGACGTCGAGGTGGTGTTCCATCAGGCCGCGCAACCCGGCGTCCGACTCTCCTGGGCCGAGGGCTTTGCGGAATACGAATCGTGCAATCTGCTGGTCACCCAACGACTACTCGAAGCGACGCGGGGGTTACCTCTCCGTCGGTTTGTGTACGCCTCCAGTTCATCTGTGTACGGAAACGCCCAGCAGTACCCCACCAGCGAAGCCTCACCCACCGATCCGCATAGCCCCTACGGCGTTACGAAACTCGCCGCCGAACATCTTTGCCGTCTCTACGCCAGCAATTACGGCGTTCCCACCGTGTCGCTGCGGTATTTTACGGTCTACGGCCCCCGGCAGCGCCCCGACATGGCTACCCACCGGCTGATCGAGGCAGCCCTGAACGGGCAACCCTTCCCTCTCTACGGGGACGGATCACACGTGCGCGACTTCACCTATGTGGGTGACGTCGTCGCCGCCAACTTACTGGCTTCCCGTCAACCGCTTCCCGCGGGAGAAGTCATCAACATCTGCGCTGGTGGTTCGGTGACCATGTCAGAACTGATCGAGATGGTGGGTACGGCGGTCGAGGGATCGGTTTCGGTCGATCTTCAGCCGGAGCAGCCGGGTGACGTGCACCGCACCGGTGGCGACAGCACCGTGGCCCTCAAACTCCTAGGGTGGTCCCCTCAAACTTCTCTTAGCCATGGGCTCAGTGCCCAGGTCGCCTGGCACCTTGCCCAGCGTCGCTCAGGCCCGCCCCCAGTCGTTGGCTGAAAGGGCCAATCACAATGATCCATAGCGCGAAGCCCAGGACTGCCCCCACGGTGTTCCAACCAATGTCAGCCATGCTCGGCGTGCGCCAGGGCAGGAACACCAGTTGCGTGATCTCAATCGCTAGGGCGAGCACCACCGCCGCCGGGATCGTCCAGCGGCGCCGTCGTGGCCAGCGGGCCGGAAAAAGCACGCCGAAGGGTACGAACATCATGATGTTGGCCAATTCCCCAACATCAAGCCTTCCGGCGGCGCCAATCATGCTTCTCCCGGGGACACCGGCCCCTAGTCGAAACGGCATTGCTGACTGCGCCTCCGCTTTGACCTCTCGGAGCCCCGACGCCACGCTGTCGAACTGCGGCCCAGGACTCGGCCCGACCACACAGAACACGACGGCGGCGACAAAAGCCACCATCAAGATCCGCACCAACTGCTGTTTCACCCGTCCACTCTGCCAAAGCGAACCCCGACCGGCACGTCTCATGGGAGAGTTCACTGCTATCTCTTCGGGCTATGGGGCTCGCTACGGTCGCGGAGGTTCACTCGCCCGAGCGCCCAGAGACCGCCCCCACCGTAGCGGCCAGTATCCGCAGGTCGGTGCCCAGCGAGGCTGATTCGATGTAGGCCAGGTCAAGACGTAACCGCTGATCAAAGGTGGAACCGTTTCGGGCCGTTACCTGCCAGAGACCAGTAATGCCGGGGCGGACCTCCAATCGTCGAGTGTGCCAAAGTTCGTATGTGTTCGCACCGAACGACGTTGGCCTCGGACCCACCAGCGTCATCTCACCGCGCAGCACGTTCCAAAGCTGTGGGAGTTCATCGAGACTCGTCTGCCGAAGAAATCGCCCGACTCGGGTAACCCGGGGGTCGTCGGGGATCTTGAAGTCGGGGAAGGGGAGCACATTCAGATGGGCCAGCCCCGCCTTCAGGTTCTCGGCATCCTGCACCATCGACCTGAACTTGTAGAGCTTGAATTGATTCCCATCCCGACCCGTGCGCATCTGCCAAAAGATAACCCCCCCAGGAGAGTCCAACCGTACGACAAGGGCGCAGACCAGTATCACCACAAGCACCAGAGGGAAAACCAACAGAACCAACGCAACATCCATCACGCGCTTCACCTGTTGGTATCCGACAGGGCCATGGGCACGCCGGTGAATGACCAGCGCACTGTGCTCGGCGTGAGAGCTCAACATGCCCAGGCAAGCGACGAATGCTCATGCCCCACGACGAATCTCCCTTGACGAAGATTCTTCGATACTTCGCCACATTGCGCCGGAGGTCATCGCCGAGTCGGGGAAGACAGAGTAACGAGCGTCGCGCACATCTATCCCCAGTTCAGCGATTCGACCCAAGACAAGATCCACTCCTGTGTCACGCGTGTCGCACAACGTCAGGAAGAGATCGCTCCCCTCCATCCAGACGAGATCTATTCGACGGGTAGCCAACAGGCCTTGGGCTGGGTGGGAGAGCCGCGCGTGCGCCACCGCTCCTGCGAGGGGGATCCTCAGGAGAACCAGGGAATGACCAAGACGTCGTGCTCGCTCGAGCTCCTGTTCAAACCGCGCACGACTGACCACCGGCCTCGAGGTATCGGCGGGACTTGCCCTCATGAGCAGACCCAGACTCAGCCCGGATACCCCCACCAAAAGCCCCACTACGATGCCTTCGAGCCAGACGGCTCCTAGGAGTACGAGAATTGCAATACTTGCCCGGACCGGCGCCGAACTCGCCCTTGCCCAGTAGGCATGACGCTGATGTGTTCGCCCTTGCATCTTTCTCCCGCCTCCCGTGCGAATTCTTTCACGCAATTTTATTTCACCCTCAATAAGACTACTAGGATTTGTTCATCACGAGTACAGATTTGTTCATCATCAACCCCTAATTACTTTTTCCCAGGATGAGGTAAGTTTCCGAGGGTGTTAGATCACCGGCAAACAAGCGCTCCGCATGCGGCCGTGCCAACTCTCCATGAAGCGGTGTGGGCGAAACTTGGCCGCTGACAGTCCCACTCACGGATCGACCGTGACCGATATCGATATCCATGGATGGCTCCGGGTTCGGTTTGAAAACGCCGGTGCCTCGGATCTGGCGGCCGTGGCCGCCGCGCTCGGACTCCCCCTGGTATCCCCTTCGGGCACTCCCGCCCTCCGGGTTCGGTATACGGACCAGGTCCAGGCCCCAGATCGAGGCTGGTCGCTCGGGGCCGGGGAGGCGGCGTTCGATGACGAGAACTTTGTGCTCACTCGGGGACGGTGGGGACGACCCGTCGCCATGAACCTACCCCTGCCGGGCCTCACTGGCGACTACATCGACATCGTCTGCGAGCACGGCATCGGACGCCCACCACTGCTCACCCATCTTCTGAATGTGGCCGCCGTGCGCGCTGGCGGTCTTGCCCTCCATGCCTCAGCATTCGAGCACGAGGGACACGGCGTACTGGTCCTGGGTTGGTCAAAGGGCGGTAAGACCGAGCTCCTTCTCGGGGCGGTAGCCCGCGGAGCGAGGTATGTAGCCGATGAATGGGCCTATGTACCTCCCAATGGCCGCACCGTCGGCGGACTGGGGGAACCAGTGCGCCTGTGGGACTGGCATCTCACCTCTCTGCCTGAGTACCGCCATCGGCTAGAGCCCCAGGATCGAGCTCGGCTCCGCACCTTCGGGACGGCCGTTCGAGCCCTCGAAGGAGTCTCCACCCGAATCGGTTCGCGAGGGGATGCCCTCCGGCGGGCGCTGGTGATGCTGGAACGCCAGCGTCACGTAGACGTCCGGCCCGGACCGCTGTTCGATGCGCCGGAGGGCCCCGGCCGCGGGCCGCTCGACACCGTCGTGCTAGCCACGGTCGGGCGCGGTAGTGCCGTTAGGGCCTACGAGGTCGACGCGGAAGACGTCGTTCTGCGAGCCGCCGCGTCGCTGGCCCATGAGCGTGCTCCGCTGGCTGAAGCCCTCAACATGGCGAGGTTTGCGTTCCCGAGCCGTCCCTGGGTCTCGCTGGAGGAACTCAACGCCCTCGAGACCGACCGACTGCGCGCGGTCCTGTCTACGAAACGGGTGATCCGAGTGGAGCACCCCTACCCGGTTCCCATCGAAGCCTCCACGGATGCCCTGCTAGAAGCCCTCCATTGACAGGTGGCCTGCTGGTGGCTCTCGTGGGGCCCGATGGTGCTGGCAAATCTACGGCTTGCGCCGCCGTCGTAGGTGAACTTCGGCGGGAAGGCCTTCGGGCATCATCGATCTACATGGGCGTTAGCGCGCGGAGCGCCGATCGGTTGCTGCCCACGACCCGTCTCGCTCTGGCGCTCAAGCGGCGTCGCGGCGCGCCAACCGACGCGGGCGGCCCACGGCTGGCGTCGACGATCGCCCAATGCCCCCAGTCACGAACTCCCGCAGACCAACTCCGGGCGGCGCTGCGGCTGGCCAACCGTCTGGCCGAAGAGTCACAACGGGAACTAACCGTCCGATGGCGCACCAACCGGGGCGAAATCGTGGTGGTCGACCGCCACTACCGGCTCGACTACTACGCCACTGACGTGACCATGCGCGAGCTCCCCTGGGATCGACGGGTCCACGGATTGTTTCTGCGCCACGCACTCCGGTACCCCGATCTCGTCATCCACCTCTACGCCCCGGCGGAGGTTCTCCACGCCCGCAAAGGAGAGGGGACGGTGGAGGTCTTGGCGATGCGCCAACTCGAATACGAGGCCCTCGCCGATGTCGTGCCGCGCTTCGAGAGGGTCAGTGTCGAACAGCCGATCGATCGGACCGTCCAGGACGTGCTCACGCTCGTGAAAGACCAGCGGGATGGATAGCCAACCGGTGGCGCTGGTCACCGATACCGAGCGGGGCAGCGCCGTGGCCGTGATCCGGGCACTGCACGCCGATGGATGGCGAGTGGTGGCGGCTGCTACCCACCGAAGCGCCCCGGGCCTTCACTCTCGCAGCACCTACGCCCGGCTTGTTCATGCCGATCCAGCCGAGGTACCCGATCTGGCTGCTCAGCAAATCACCGCCGCGATTCGGGAGCACCAGTGCCAGCTCGTATTCCCGATTACCGACCTGATGCTCCGGCTCTGTCGACGAGCGTCGCTGCCCCGGTCAGCCGTGGTGGCGGCGGCGCCGCCGGAAAACTACGAGGCGGCCTCCGATAAGTGGGCCACGGTCGAGGCGGCCCGCCGCCTCGCCATACCCGTTCCCGACAGCCGCCTCGCGAACTCCTCCGCCGAGGTGCGCACGGCGGCGATGGAGTTGGGCTGGCCGGTCGTCCTCAAACCCCGCTGGTCGGTGACAGAAGACCACGGGTCCTTCCAGCGCCACGACGTGACCATCGCCGATGGGCCGGACCAGCTCACCCGAGCCGAGGAGGACATGCCGGGTGGAATCATCGTCCAGGGTTTTCATTCCGGCGCCGGCGTGGGGGTGGAACTACTCCTGGATCAGGGGAAGGTGCTGGCGGCCTTTCAGCATCGGCGACTCCGCGAGTACCCCATCGGTGGCGGTCCAAGCTCGCTTCGCGTCAGCGAGGCGCTCGATCCCGATCTGTTGGCATGGTCCACCCAGTTGCTCGGCGAACTCAAATGGACGGGCCTCGCCATGGTCGAGTTTAAGGTCGGCAAACATGGTCCGTCGCTCATGGAGATCAACGCTCGGGTCTGGGGATCAATGCCCCTCGCCACCCGCAGCGGAGTGGACTTCCCCGCTCTGGCGGCTGCCGTGCACCTCGGTCGGCCTCCGCTCATGGGACCCGCTCCCTATCGGGTGGGGGTGCGGTCGCGCGATCTACGCCTTGAGATGATGTGGATCGCGGCGGTGATGCGGGGCGGGCCACCCCTGGTCGACGGTCCTCGACCCTCGCGCTGGAGCGCGCTGTCCGCCGCCATGCGGCTGCCGCTCCCGGGCGACGGATACGATGTCGTCACGTTTCGCGATCCGGGGGCGAGCATGGCCGACATTCGCCAGGCGGTGCGGCATCTGCTCAGGAAGGCTCGGTCGAGCCGGTGACCGCGATGGCGCGATTCGCCCCGTCGGCCCTGGAATGCGCTCGGCCCGTCATCAATCTGCTCGAACGGGCTCCGCGTCGTCCGGGCACCTTCATCGCCCTCACCTGGCACCGCATCGACCATCCCGACCGCCATCCCGACCGCTACCCCGGCCTGCTCAGCGCAACCCCGGAGGACTTTGCTACCCAGGTGACCTGGATTGCCAACCACCGACCGGTGGTGCGAGCCAGCGAGGTCGTGGCGGCGGTTGGCGGAGGACCGCCGCTCCCGCCGGGAGCGGTACTACTCACCTTCGACGACGCCGCCGACGACCTTGTGCGTCATATCTGGCCACTCCTGAAGTCTCTCGGCCTCCCCGGCTTGGCCTTCGTGCCCACCGGCTTTCCCGATCAGCCGGGGGTCTTCTGGTGGGATCAACTCTGGAGCGCGCTCCACCGAACCGCCTCACGGGAACTGTTGTCCTCACCGATTGGCCCCCTTGATCTCCGTGATGCTCCCGCCCGGGCAGAAGCCTTTCGTAACCTTCGAGGGCCCCTCAAGACTATGCCCGCTCCTGAGGCCGCCGCCACGGTGGATGGGCTCGTGGCAGACCTCGGCGGCGGACTGAGCGCCAACTCGGTGCCCGGCTGGAACGAACTTCGCCGATTAGCCGCCGACGGACTGGACCTTGCCCCCCATTCACGCACACACGCCATGCTCAACCAACTGCCCGTCGAAGCCGTCTATGAAGAAGTAGCCGGTTCCTGGGCCGATCTACGCGATCAGATTCCCGAAGCCGTGCCGCTGTTTGCCTATCCCGCCGGACAGGTGAACGCGGTAGCCGTGGAGGCAGTGCGCGCCGCCGGACTGGTGGGGGCGTTTGGAACCACCCGTGGCCACAACCGAGTGCCGGGCACGGACCAGTGGCGATGGCGCCGGGTGAATGTGGGGAGACGCACCACCGTCCCCGCCCTCAGAGCCCAACTTCTGCCAGCCGCCGGGGCTCTCTGGGGCCATCGAGACGCATGAGTCCCGCCGACGAAACCGGCTCTCCGGCGACGCGCCCGGTGGCTGCAATCACCATGTCGCGCTTCCCGAAACTCACGGAGACGTTCGTACTCAACGAACTGCTAGCGCTGCCCGAACACGGTATCGACGTTGAGGTATTCCCGTTACTTCGGGAGAAGGCACCCGTGGTGCATGCATCTGCCGCCGCCGTCACCGAGGCGGCGACGTTCTATCCATTTATGAGCGTGGCGATCCTTCGCAGCAACCTCCGTACCCTGCGGGCCAAACCGGCGGTGTACCTCGGGAGTCTCCTTACCTTGATTCGAGAAACGTGGCGCAGCCCAAACTTTCTGGTGGGGGCACTCGGCATCTTTCCCAAGGTGGTGGCCGCCGCAGAGCGGATGCATCACCTCGGCGTGGATCACATGCATTGTCACTTTGCCACTCATCCAGCCGTGGCTGGCTGGATCGTCCATCGCTTGGTGGGAATCCCCTATAGCTTCACCGCCCATGGCTCGGACCTGCACGTGGACCGAAGGATGCTGCCTCTAAAGGTCCGGGAAGCTGCGTTTGTCGTGGCGATTTCTGACGATAATCGCGACGAAATACTGCAAGACTGCGGTGTGATGCTCGCCGAGCGCGTCCACGTGATCCGATGTGGGGTGGACAGCCATACCTTTGCCCCCCGACCCTTCCGGAGTATTCCGGCAAAGCTGAATCTCGTCTCCATCGGTACGCTCCACGAGGTCAAGGGGCAGCGTCATCTGCTCGACGCCTGCCAACTTCTCCATGCTGCCGGCGCCCTCTCCATGTGCACCTTTATTGGCGACGGCCCCGACCACGATCTGTTGGTTCGCCACGCTAAGAGCCTTGGACTCGACGAGGTGGTCACCTTCGCCGGACCCTGCCCCAGCCGCGTTGTGGCTTCCCATCTGGGCCAGGCCGATGTGCTCATCGCCCCGAGCGTGCCGACTGCGGCGGGAAAGCGGGAGGGCATTCCGGTGGTGCTCATGGAGGCAATGGCTAGCGGAGTACCGGTGATCGCCAGCCGCCTCTCGGGTATCCCTGAACTCGTCGAACATGATCGATCGGGTCTGCTCACGCCCCCCGGTGATCACCGAGCGATCGCGGCCGCGGTGCTCCGCCTCCGTGACGAAGCGGGCCTGGCTGAGCGCCTGGTGGCCGGTGGCCTCGAGATGGTCCAAGGAGAGTTCGACCTCAGCCGAAATGTTGAACGGCTGGCCAACTTGATTCGACAGAGCGCGGCGGGGGCTCGGTGATCGCTCTCTTCTGGACCGCCGTGGCCGCCATCGCCTGGACCTACATGGGTTTCCCCGCCTGGGTGCTGGCCCGGGGGCGCTGGAAGCCCCGGCCCCTCCGGCCCGACCCAACGTGGATCCCCCCCGATGTCACGATCATCATCGCGGCTCACAACGAAGCCGCCTCTATCGCCGACAAGGTCCGGGACGTCCTGGCCCTCGACCATGGCGAGAACACGGTTCAACTCGTGGTGGCCTCCGATGGCTCAACCGACGACACGGTGGCGGAGGCAACCCAGGCCGGCGGGAGCCCCACCGTCGTGCTCGATCTCCCGCGAAGCGGAAAGGCTCCAACTCTCAACGCTGCCATTGCCGCCGCCAACGGCGAGATCCTCGTCTTCACCGATGCCAACAGCCGACTCACACCCGATGCCCTCACCCACCTCTTGGCACCGTTCGCGGACTCATCGGTGGGTGGCGTGGCGGGGGACCAACGCTACAGCGAGGGGTCCTCCACCCAGGGGCAAACCCACGGCGAACGGCGCTACTGGGATTTCGACCGGGCGCTCAAGCGCGCCGAGTCGAGTGCGGGAAACGTGATCTCCGCCACCGGTGCGCTCTACGCGGTTCGGCAGCAGTTCGTCGGACCGGTGGCCGACGGGGTCACCGACGACTTCTACATCTCCACTGGCGTGGTCGCCGGTGGCGCCCGGCTGGTTCTGGCCGAGGGAGCCGTCGCCTGGGAGCCGCCGGCGGCTACCGCCGGACTCGAGTACGAGCGCAAGGTCCGGGTGATGACGCGTGGATTCCGAGGTGTCATCCTCAGGCGAGCTCTGCTTGATCCCCGACGCACGGGCGCCTACGCCGTCCAGCTCCTCAGCCACAAGATCCTGCGACGGCTGGTCGTCCTACCCCTCGCGATACTGGCGATCGCCAGCGCAGCCTGCTGGCGGCAAGGCCCCCTCTATCGACTGGTGGGACTGGGGCAACTGGCGGTTTACACCCTTGGTGCGATCGGCCTCGGGGCTCGGAATCGTCCCATCGCTCGCGCCAAGATCCTGCAACTCCCTGCGTATTTCTGCCTGGTCAACGCGGCCGCCCTGCGGGCGGCCATCAACGTAGCAACGGGTCGGCGGATCACCCAGTGGGATACTCGGCGACCGGGTGACCCGTCACTCGAACCCGCCCTCACCCCCGATGAAGGAGGAGACCTTGGCTGAACAACGCGTCGACCGCAAAGCCCTCGCTTCGAACCTCGCTCGCTTGCGCAGCCCCAGCCCGCACCCCCCGGACCTCTCGGTAGTGCTGCCCGTAAACGCCAAGGAGGATCTTGAACTGGCCCTTGCCGTGGTCGAGCGCCTCGGCACCCACGCGGGAATCCAGAGTGTTGAGGTCGTCCTGGCAGTGAACAACCACCCGGAGAAGACGCCCCCACCCGAGATCGAGGAGTACCGCACCCTCGGGCTGACCGTCGCTGCCCATCCATCGCTATTCCGAGATTGGTACGGCACCTCACCGGCTCAGTCGCCCTTCTGGCCGACACGATCCACGACTACCTCAGCATGAGTCCAGACACATCTGTTCTGATCGGTGCCTACATCACACTGCTGCTGATCGCGTGGAGGCCACGATCATTCGAATGAGCCTGTAAGAATTACTCCAGCGGCTACCGACGTCCGACCAACTACTTGAGGCGTGGCACCCTGGGTTCAGGCGTAGGCCCAATCGGCCCAGGCGATGTTCTTCGCCGCGGAGGTCGACCCGGTGGCGAAGGAAGCGCCGTAGCGATTCAGCATGTACGGCGTGTTCCGGTCGTCGCTCGACGGGGGGTTGGCATTGGGGCCGGAGAGCCATGCCTCGGCACGGATGAGCGCATTGTCACCGGTGGCGAACGGCAAGGCCCCCGCTCGGTCCAAGATCACCGAGGCGAGAACGGCACCCTGGAGCGCCTCGTGCGGGTAGCTCCCCTGCGGTGCGGGCCACGTGTACTCACCGGTCCGGCGTTGGTCCTCGGGTTGCGCGCCGTCGAGCGGGTGGCCGTCTCGCACGGCGCCCACTGGATTCACGCCGACCTTTTGCGAGCCCGAGTGCCAGGTGGTCGACGTGTACCTCAGCTCATTGGGGACGGACTCGCCGAGCCAGGCCCGCTGGGTGTTGGCCACCACGGCGAGATCCGTGAAATCGCCGAGGTACACGTCGGCCGCGGCCATGGCGGCCCGGGACATCGTGCCCCAGTTGTTTGGGGACAGGCGGGCAGTGGACCGGAGGTCGGTCCCGCCGGAGTGCCCTTCCATCTGGTGCGACATCGCCTCACGCAGGAACGCCTCGAACCGCAGGCGGGCACTCGGCTCGAGTCCCACCAGGTCGGCGGCGATCACATACGACGGCAACTGGCGAGCGAGGCTGAGCACCCGGTCGTACGGATGCGACGTCACCAGGGCCGCAAGATGGTCCCGCACCTTGGACCGCAGGGCATCGTCGTTCAAGCGGACGGCGACGATGGCGCCGGCGAGGGTGTCCGTGTCGTCGGTGCTGTCCTGGTCCGCGATCGTCGGCGTCCCCCACGACGCCAGGGCGGCCGCCTTCATCGCGTCCCAGGCCTGGCCGGTCGTGGGCCGTGCGGCGATCTCGGACGCATTGACCCAGATCCCGGTAGATACAGCCGAGGGCGCGGGGGGCGGAGCCGTGGTCGTCGTCGTGGCCGGAGCCGTGGTCGCTGTCGTGGCCGGAGTCGTGGTCGGCGTCGTCGCCGTGGTCGGCGTCGTCGCCGTGGTCGGCGTCGTCGCCGTGGTCGGCGTCGATGTCGGTGTCGGCGTCGTGGCGGGGGTGACGACTAACACCGGGCCGGTGGCGGACTCGCTGTTGGCGTACATCGCACTGTTACCGGCTCCTGCCGCCACGATGAAAACGTAGCGCCCGTTGCCCGGCACCGATCCGAGCCGCACGTCGACGACCTGACCGAGGGCAACCGCACCGATTTGGGCCAACGCCGAACCCATCGGAGTGGGGGCAGTGGACCAAGAGACAGTGGATTCGTTCCAGGTGGTACTCGACCCCGCATACACCGAGCCGCCGTTGTAACTGGCGTCGGTCACGGTGAGGCGCAACGAGACCGAAGCCGGCCCGGAGAGTCCAGTGAGATCGAACTGCACCAGGCTCCGCCAGTCCGCCGACGAATCCCGCACTCGGAGCGCACGGCTGCTGTAGTTCGAGCTTGGTGAGCCCTGGCTGATGGCGCTGTCCTGGGTGGCCGACACCGCAACGCTTGAGGTCGCGGTGGCGCTGTTCGGGAAGATAACTACCCCCGCCGCCAGCGTCGCCACTGAGCAAATGGCGGCCAGCCATCTCCTCCCCCGGGGGCGCTGTCCGGATATCCCCGTGGGGTCATGCGGGTGGACGGACCGGGGCTGCAAAGACGATGACATGGTCGGTTCTTTCGGAAGTGAAGCGGGTGGAGTCAGGACTAGGTGTGCTCCGCAATGGCGCACTGTTGTCTCTGGTGTTCGGCACATCCGGCGCCCACCTTGAGCGGTTGCCACGAGATGCCGACACAACTCCAAAGCCGGCAGTACCGGGAGGCATCTCGCCGCCCGGGAACGGTTCTCGTCCCGGCTCAATGCGCGCTGGCTACGACCGTCACCGGCGTCACGATCAGCCCTGGTGATTCCCGGCGTTTCCGCCGCTGATCAACCGCGCCGAAACACGACCATCGACTGATGCAGGGGCACCAGGTCGCGACGGTACTGACGGTGAGTCTGTTCCACCACCTGCTCGGCTCGCTCCCGCTCCACCTGCAGCGCCCGATGGGCGGCGGCTAGTTCAGCCTCGAGGGTAAGCACCCGCTGCACGCCCGCCAGGTTCAAGCCTTCGTTCGTAAGTTCCTGGATCCGGCCGAGGAGCAGAATATCGGCGTCGCTGTAGCGACGGCTCCCACCGCCGGTTCGAGCAGGATCCACGAGGCCCTTGCGTTCATAGATGCGTAGCGTCTGCGGGTGCAGCCCCGACAGTTCGGCGGCGACCGAGATGATGTAGACGGCTCGTTCGGGAGGCGTGGCCATAGCGATCAGACCCCCAGGTGCTCACGAGGGGAAGCCCCGTCAGAAGCCGCTCGAAAGGCTTCGAGTGCTTTGCGCTCTGCGCTCGAAAGTTTGGACGGGACCGCCACCTCCACGGTGACGAGGAGATCCCCGGCGCCCTTGGGGGTGCCCACACCCTTACCCTTGGCCCGGAACGTGCGGCCCGAGCGCGTGCCGGCGGGCACGCGGATGGTCACTGGGGGGCCGGCGAGGGTGGGCACCGCAATGTCGGCGCCGAGGACCGCCTCGGGAAAGGTAACCGGCACGGAGATGGTGAGATCGATGCCCTTGCGCTGAAACAGCGGGTGCCGAGCCACGCGGGCAACCACGTAGAGATCCCCAGGCGGGCCACCGTTACGGCCCGGCCCCCCCCGTCCCTTGACGCGGATGCGCTGGCCCTCGTCAACACCGGCCGGCACTCGGAGCTTCACTTCTCGAGGACGGCGCTCCACCCCCGTGCCCCGACAGGCGGGACACGGGTCGTCGATGGTTACCCCTCGTCCTGCGCAAGCCGCGCATGGAGTGGAAAATGAGAATAAGCCCTGGTTGTCCGACACCACCCCTTGGCCTCCACAACTGCCGCAGGGATGGGCTGCTGTGCCGGGTTTGGCGGCGGAGCCATGGCAGTCATGGCACACGGCCTCACTGGTGAGATGCACCGCGGTGGTTACACCGGCGGCGGCATCTTCGAAGGCAAGGTGCAACTCAGTCTCCAAATCTTGACCCCGGTGGGGACCACCACCGCGAGCACCGCGCCCACCCCCTCGGCCCCTCCCCCCGAACAGTCCTCCCAGTACGTCGCCGAGGTCACCCCCGCCGTTGGGAAACCCACGCGATCCGCCGCCCCCGCCCGGGAACCCCGAGGGGGTCGGTCCGAGCCGGCGCACCTCGTCGTACTCCGCGCGCTTGTCCGGTGTGCCCACCACGTCGTAAGCCGCCGACACCTCTTTGAAACGCTCCTCGGCACTGGCATCGCCCGGGTTGGCATCCGGGTGATATTTCCGAGACAACGCCCGGTAGGCGCTCTTGAGCTCTTTGGTCGATGCCGTGGCCGCCACACCGAGCACGCGGTAGTAATCCTTATCGAACCACTCGCGCGGGGGAGCCATCGGGAATCTCTAGTCCGTTACCTTGACCATGGCGGGACGCAGTACACGACCCTGCCAGATATAGCCCGCCCTCATCACCTCGGCCACCACGTGCTCGCCCCCGTCGCCCGGTTCGTGCACGACCGCCTCGGCCACCGTGGGATCGAATACCTCGCCGAGCGGGTCTACCCGCGCCAACCCCTCCTTCTCCAAGGCGGCTAGGAGCGCCGCCATGATCGGGGCGGCCTCGCCTCCGCCATGAGCAAGGGCGCCATCGCAGGCATCGAGCACCGGCAAGAGGCGTTCCACGAAGCCCCCCAACGCCCGCGCGAGCTCGTCGTCTTGCCGTCGCTGCGTGTTCTTGCGGAAGTTGTCGAAATCGGCCGCCGCCCGCTGATAAGCGTCACGGAACTGATTGCGCTCGATGGTGACGGTCTCGAGGTTGCCCACCAGGGACTCCACCGAGAGCTCCTCGGCCAGCGTTGTCGGGGAGTCGTCCTCCATCGCGTCACCCTCCACGAACACCTCGTCAACGGGTTCCATCGCCGCTAGGACTGCGGCTCGTCGTCGACGATCTCGGCATCAACTACGTCGTCATCGGAAGGATGCTCAGCGCCGCCCCCGTCGCGATCAGCCGCCGCGGCGGCGTCGTAGAGCTTCTGGGTGAAACCCTGCGACGAGGTCGCAAGCGCCTCCGTGGCGGTCTTGATGGCGTCGTTGTCGGTGCCGCTGATGGCACTCTTGAGGGCGGCGAGGTGGCCCTCAACGGTGGACTTCTCCTCACCCTCGATCTTGTCGCCCTGTTCCTTGAGCAGCTTCTCGGTTTGGTACACGAGGGTGTCGGCGTTATTCCGCACCTCCGCCTCCTCCCTTCGGAGCCGGTCTTCTTCGGCGTGGGCCTCGGCGTCTTTCACCATCTGATTGATGGCGTCTTTATCCAGGCTCGACTGGCCCGTGATGGTCATCGACTGCTCTTTGTTGGTGGCTCGGTCCTTGGCGGACACGTGCACGATGCCGTTGGCATCGATGTCGAAGGTGACCTCGATCTGAGGCATGCCTCGCGGGGCAGGGGGCAGGTCTACGAGCTGGAACTTGCCGAGCGTCTTGTTGAACTGCGACATCTCGCGCTCACCCTGCAACACATGAATCTCCACCGATGGCTGCATGTCTTCCGCGGTGGTGAATACTTCGGTTCGGCGGGTGGGGATGGTGGTGTTGCGCTCGATGAGTTTCGTCATCACGCCACCTTTTGTCTCGATGCCGAGCGATAGCGGAGTGACATCGAGCAGTAACACATCCTTGACCTCACCCTTGAGCACGCCCGCCTGGACCGCCGCCCCGATCGCCACCACCTCATCGGGGTTCACGCTCTTATTGGGCTCCTTGCCGGTGAGGCTGTTCACCATTTCCGCCACGGCTGGCATGCGCGTGGAGCCACCCACGAGAATCACGTGGTCGATCTGGTCTTTGGTGAGGCCAGCGTCCTTGATGGCCTGGCCGAACGGCGTGCTGCATCGCTCGAGAAGATCGGCGGTGAGGTCCTGGAACTTGGCCCGGGTGAGTTGCACGTCGAGGTGAAGGGGACCATCGGCGGTGGCCGTGATGAAGGGCAGATTGATCTGCGTGCTCTGCACCTGACTCAGCTCGATCTTGGCCTTCTCGGCGGCCTCCTTGAGGCGCTGAGTGGCCATATTGTCTTTGGCCAGATCCACGCCGTGGGCGGCGCGAAACTGCTCAACCAACCAGTCGATGACCTTCTGGTCCCAGTCGTCGCCGCCCAACTGGGTGTCGCCGTGGGTGCTCTTCACCTCGAACACGCCGTCACCGATCTCCAGGATCGACACATCGAAGGTGCCGCCCCCCAGGTCGAACACCAAAATCGTCTGGTCGGCGTCGCCCTCTTTGTCCAACCCGTAAGCCAAGGCGGCGGCGGTCGGCTCGTTGATGATGCGCAGCACTTCCAGACCGGCAATCTGGCCAGCTTCCTTGGTGGCGGTGCGCTGGGCATCGTCGAAGTAGGCGGGCACGGTGATGACGGCCTGCGTGACGGTGTCGCCCAGGTAGGCCTCGGCATCCCGCTTTAGTTTCATCAAAGTGCGGGCACTGATCTCCTGGGCGGTGTACTTCTTGCCGTCGATCTCAGTGGTCCAACTCGTGCCCATATGACGCTTCACGGATCGAATGGTGCGATCCGGATTGGTGATGGCCTGGCGCTTGGCCACCTCTCCCATCAGCACCTCGCCACCCTTGGAGAAGGCCACCACCGAAGGAGTTGTGCGAGACCCCTCCGAGTTGGGGATAACCACGGGATCGCCGGCCTCGAGGACCGAAACGACGGAGTTGGTAGTGCCGAGATCGATACCGACAGCTTTGGGCATGGGGGGTCCTCCAGGAGGTGCTACAGAAGTGAGTCGTTCGTCACTATAGAACCTGAGTCACCCATTAGCAACTTTGGGTCCGCCGGGGATCAGCGGCGCACGGGGCGCGGCTGCGTGGGGCCGCTCCCCGGGCGTGTGCTCCCCATCCGCCCGACGGACACGTACGCTCCAGGCATGACCTACCGGTTGGTGTTGCTCCGCCATGGCGAGAGCGAGTGGAACAAACTAAATCTCTTCACCGGATGGTGGGATGCTGCGCTCACCCCACTGGGCGAGGACCAGGCCGCCGCCGGGGGGCGCCGGATGGCCGAAGCCGGGGTAGCCCCTGATGTCGTGCACACCTCGCTACAGACCCGGGCCATCCGCACCACCGAGATCGCCCTGTTGGCCCAGGGCCGATCCTGGATTCCGGTGCGGCGCGACTGGCGGCTCAACGAACGCCATTACGGCGACCTCACCGGTCGCAACAAGGCCGAAACTACCCAACGCTTCGGGGCCGATCAGGTGAAGGTGTGGCGCCGTAGCTACGACATCCCGCCACCCGCCATCACCGCGGACAACCAGTTCAACCCCAACGGGGACGAGCGCTATGGGTCGATCCCACCCGATCGCCGCCCGCTCACCGAGTGCCTCGCCGATGTAGTAACTCGCATCGCTGCCTACTGGGAAGAAGCCATCGTGCCCGACCTCCGCGCCGGGCACACCGTGCTCGTCGGCGCCCACGGAAATAGCCTGCGGGCGTTGGTGCTGCACCTCGACCGCATCAGCCCCGCGGCCATCGTCGAAGTGAACATCCCCACTGGCGAACCCCTCGTATACGACCTGGGCCACGATCTCACCCCGCTCGTCGCCATGCCGGTAGAGGATCGGTACCTGCGCAGCGCCGAGGAGATCAGAGCGGCGGCGGCGGCCGTGGCGCGGCAAGCCGAAGGTCCTTCACCCGATGGTCCTGAGGTAAGTGAAAGACTAGGAAATCAACAACGGACTGTGGGGGAATACCATGGGTGAACACATCACGATTCGAGCCATGATGACCCTCGGCATCGGAGTGTCCCTCGCCCTGACGGCGTGTCAGAGCGACCGAGAGGCCACCAAACCCGATCCCGTTCCCGTGACCGACCCACTTCTCCAGAGCGCCCTGCTCACGGTGGAAGATCTACCCACCGGGTGGGTGGCGGATGCCACGCCCCTGCCCATCAACACAGAGGTAGTGCCGGGCAGTCCCTGTGACGATGCGCTCACCAAGCTCAAGCCAAAGGCATCCGCCTCGGCTGACTTCGCCGCAGCCCCCAGCCACCTCAGCAACGCCGTGGCCTACTTCCCGGACCAAGGGTCCGCGATCGAACAGACCCTCATCAATGTGGCCGAGAATTGCCGCGAACTGGTCCTTCCGGACGGCGTGAGCGTGAGGTCCGCCGCCCTGGACTTCGGCGTCTTATCCGACCGGACCTTGGGGATTCGTTTCGAGTTTGAGCCCAAAACCGGCCCCATCCAGGAGACCGATCTCATCCTCATCCGAGACGGCGACCTCGTAGGTCTGGTGCGGCTAGACGGCACCCGACCCACCGACAAGGCGCTCCTCGACAGCATCGTGCGCACGGCCATCGGTCGGCTCAGCACCGTCGCCGCCCAAATCTGACATCAACCTGCGGATAGCAAGCGGGAGGGGTGCCAACCGGCGGCGCAGGCGACGTATGTGCGCATCTAGCCCATCCCGCCCGGGTGCCCCGCTGGCCATCGAATACGGGCGACCTCCGCCGGGACAAGCCTGGGAATCCAACGTTTCACACCTGTTTCGCCACCGTGAAGCGTTTGACCGTCCGGTCGGGTCACGCAGCCCCGAATATCCGATCGCCTGCCTATGCTGCAGGCATGACTCGTTCCACCCACCTGGACCACTTGGCCTCAGTGTCACTCTTCTCGAACTGCTCGAGAAAAGAACTGGAAGCGGTGGAGCGGGCCTCCGATCAACTCACCCTGCCCCAAGGCAAGGTCCTCTGCGAGCAGGGGGCCTCTGGGCGAGAAGCGTTCGTGATCTTGGAGGGCACTGCGGACGTGGAACGTAACGGCATCGTCGTGGCCACCCTCACGTCTGGGGCGTGCGTCGGCGAGTTGGCGATCCTGGACCACGGCCCCCGCACGGCCACGGTGAGAGCCACCACCGATCTTGAGGTCCTCGTGCTGGGAGCACGGGAGTTCGCCTCGCTCGTGGACGACGTGGGACCCATTGCCCACAAACTGCTGAAGTCGCTGGCTACCCGCATCCGCGACCTCGACTCACAGACCTACGACTGAGGACCTGCGCCATTCGGAACCGACGAGCCCGAAGCGATACGTTTTGGGGGTGAAGTCCCCCGCCAAGCCTCAACAGGCCGTCATCGGAATCGGTCTCATGATCGCCGCCGTCACGGCCCTCTCCGGCGTCACCGCCACCGTGTTCCAATGGCATGACGACAGCGATGTGCAGCGGGAGGTATTCGCCAACATTCCGAGCGCATGGAAGTTGGTCTTTTACACCGCGATACCCGTGATGTTCATCTGTGGGGCCGTGCTGTTCAGCCAACGAGTGCGCAACTGGGAGCGTGGTGCCCCCGACGACCGCCGCACCACCCGGAAAAACGTCGGCCGCCGCATGAAGGACTTCCGAGCCGGCGTGTACATGAAAACGCTCCTGCGTGATCCGGCGGCGGGAATCATGCACAGCCTCATCTACTTCTCCTTCCTGATCCTGCTCGCCGTCACCACGGTGCTGGAGATCAACCATCAAATGCCCGAGTCGGCCAAATTCCTGCACGGTGGCGTCTATCAGGCTTACGCCGCCATCGGTGACTTCGCCGGCATGACGTTCCTCATCGGAGTGGTGTGGGCCATCGTCCGTCGCTACATCCAACGGCCGTACCGGATCCGCATCAAAACCAAGCCAGAGCACGCCGTGGTCCTCGGCACGCTGTTGGCTATCGCGGTCACCGGATTCGGGGCCGAGGCCTGGCGTATCGCCCTGATGGGTAGGCCCTCGTTCGAAACAGCTTCCTTCATCGGCTACCCGCTGTCGGGCCTGATCGCCGACGGCAACAACCTCGCCGGCACCCACCAGATCTGGTGGGTGGCCCACGTCGTCAGTTTCTTCCTGTTCCTAGCGATCCTCCCGATCACCATGCTGCGCCATATCTTCACGTCACCGCTCAACATGTACCTAAAGGATCGTGAGCGCCCCAAAGGTGCCATGAGGCCGATGCCCAACCTCATGGAGACCGAACTTGAGAGCTTCGGGGCCGCCACCATCGAAGACTTCACCTGGAAACAACTGCTCGATACCGACGCCTGCACCATGTGTGGCCGCTGCACGGCCGTATGCCCGGCGCATGCCACCGGCAAGTCACTCGACCCCCGGGAAATCGTACTCAAAACCGGTGAGGTGATGGCCCGCACCGGCACTCCCGCCGTTTCGCCTCCCCTCGGCGTGGACGCCGAAATCACGGTCAGTTCCAGCAGCATGTTCGAACGGATCACCCCCGAGGAGGTGTGGGCCTGCACCTCGTGCAAGGCCTGTGATGAGATCTGTCCGGTCAACATCGAGATCCTCGACAAGATCCTCGACATGCGGCGCTATCTCTCGCTCATGGAGTCGAACTTCCCGACCGAGCTCGGCAACGCCTACCGCGCCATGGAAAATTCGGGGAACCCATGGGGCCTGTCGCAGAGCGACCGCGCCACCTGGACGAGCAAAGTGGATGGGGTCGACATCGTGGATCCGGGCGATCCGTTCGCCCACGAGTACCTCTACTGGGTGGGGTGCGCTGGATCGTTCGACGACAAGAACCAAAAGGTCACCATCGCCATGGCCAAACTGCTGCAGCGGGCCAAGGTCGACTTCGGCATCCTCGGCCCTTCCGAGACCTGCACCGGCGACCCTGCCCGACGATCCGGCAACGAATACATCTTCCAAATGCTGGCGACGGCCACCATCGAGCAGTTGAACACGATGGGGGTAAAGAAGATCATCACGCAGTGCCCCCACTGCTTCAACACGCTGCTGAACGAATACCCCCAGCTCGGTGGGCACTTCGAGGTCATCCACCACAGCCAACTCCTCGAACAACTCATCGACACGGGCCAGCTCGATATGACCAATGCCCGGCTGGAGGAGCGAGTCGTCTACCACGACTCGTGTTATCTCGGCCGCCACAACGACGTCTATCTCTCGCCGCGCAAGGTCATTGGTAGCCTGGGGGGCATCGAAATCGTGGAGGCTGGCCGTAACGGCACTACGGGCATGTGCTGCGGAGCCGGCGGGGCACGCATGTGGATGGAGGAAAGCGTGGGCAAGAAGATCAACGACGAACGGGCCGAGGAACTCATCGCCACCGGGGCCACGAAGGTGGCCACTGCTTGCCCCTTCTGCTACATCATGCTCGACGACGGGGTGAAGGGCGCCGGGGCCGAAAACACGGTGCAGGTCGCCGACATCTCAATGCACCTGCTCGCCGCCCTCGAAGCCGCGGATGAACACCTCGGCTCCGGGCGCCTCCAGGCCATCGAAGACTGACCGTGGCGGGCCTAGTCCTTCGCCGCCGCGCCAAATCCCTTCCGGATCGCCGCGGTCCTGCGCCGGTCCTCGTTGCCAACGACAACGCCGCGGCCTGCGCCCTCCTCCAGCGCATGATTGCTAGGGCGGGCTACCAGGCCGCCGGTGCCACCACCTTCGACGCGGCTCTTCGCCAGATCTCTCAAACCCTCCCGCGTTGTGTGGTACTCGACATGGCGAGCAAGGGCGGCAGCGGAGGTTCGAGCCTCAACTTGCTCGCACTGATCCGCGGGAGCGAAGACCCTCGGGTGAGTTCGGCTCGGGTCGTGCTGTGCACCGCCAGTGCCAAGAACCGCTCCTTTAGCTTCGAGTCCGGCGCCGATGCATTTCTGGTGCACCCGTTCCACCTCGATGAGTTGCTGGCTGAGATCGCCAATGTGATTGCCCGCCCCCAGAAAGATCGGGCCCAACACCGCCGTGACGAAATCAATAGGCCGGAGCCAGATCAGGAATCGGTAAAGTTCTCCCAGTAACGGGAGGGAGTGGGGCCACGCTGGCCCTGGTACTTCGATCCGAGGTTCCCGCTGCCGTAGGGCACATCGGCCGGAGTGGTCATGGTGAGAAAGCTGATCTGACCCACCTTCATGCCGGGATAGAGGGTGATCGGAAGATTCGCAACGTTCGACAATTCGAGGGTGATGTGGCCCGAGAAGCCCGCGTCGACAAAGCCGGCGGTGGCGTGCACGAGAAGGCCGAGACGCCCAAGCGAACTCTTCCCCTCCACCCGACCGACGAGATCGTCCGGCAACCCGAGGCGCTCCAGGGTGCTGCCCAGGACAAACTCACCTGGATGCAGCACGAAGGCCTGGTCTTCGGGGATTTCGATGAGTTGGGTCAATTCTTCGAGGTTCTTCTTGACGTCGATGACGGGCATCGTGTGGTTCAGGAACACCCGGAAATAGCGGTCGAGGCGCATGTCCACCGAGGCCGGCTGCACGAGGTCTGGATCGAAGGGGTCCAGTTGGATCCGTCCGGCCGCAATGGCCTCACGGATGGAGCGGTCAGACATGATCACGCCGAGGAACTTAGCCCGGCCAGCGCGCCACTCTGGTGGCGAAGACCGGAACCCGATCTCCGCCACCAGAGCCCCAAGCGCTCAGGGTGGACTGGCCGTTCACCGCCAGGCCCGGACCAGCCTAAGATCTGTAGGCCGGTCGACAAGCCACCCGGATTCTGATGCCGCATCAAACCCGGCACCCGTTCCCGAGTGCCGTTCGACCTTCCTGCGGGTGTAGTTCAGAGGCAGAACATCAGCTTCCCAAGCTGAGAACGCGAGTTCGATTCTCGTCACCCGCTCCACCATGAAGGCCCAGTTCAGCGGCCATACCGACACCCTTCCCGCCGCGAGGATTCGCGCCGTTAGGCGACCACGGCCAATGAGGCCACCGAAGCCAGGCCGACGCCGCGGGCGTTGGTGGCGGTGACCCTGCAGGTATAGGTCTTGTTAGCGGTAAGGCCGGTGACCGTGATCGGCGAAACCGTACCCGTGGCATTCCCGCTAACGCCGGCATTACTCGACGTGCATGTCACCTTGTAACTGGTAATCGAACTGCCATTCGATGCCCCCGGGGTGAAGGTCACCCGCAGTTGGCCCGAAGCCACCTTTACACCGGTGACCGCGCTGGGGGAGGCAGGCGAACCTACGATCACCTGCGCGCTGGCGGCGGAAGCCGCACTGGTGCCGATGGAGTTGGTCGCCGTCACCCGGCAGGTGAACTTCTTCGAGGTAGCGGCACCGGAAACCGTGATCGGCGAAGTGGTTCCGGTGGCATTCACCGCGGCAACCCCTCTTTGCGTGGAGGTGCAGGTGGCCACGTAAGTGAGGATCGCGCTGCCGTTCGATGCCCCCGGGGTGAAGGAGACCAGGAGCGAACCGGTCGTGGCCGTCGCAAGGCCGGGTGCGGCAACGACGCCGGTGGGAGCCGACGGCACGGCGGCCGGGGTCACAGCGTTACTTGTAGCTGAGGTGGCACCGGTTCCGAGCGCATTCTTGGCGGCCACCGTGAAGCTGTAGGTGGTGCCATTGGCGAGGCCCGTGAGCACCAAGGATGTCACCACGCCCACACTCTTGGGGGTTTGAGCGGTGGTGCCGATGTAGGGCGTAACCACATAGCCCGTAATAGCGGAGCCACCGTTGGAGATCGGCGCCGTCCAGTTCACAGTGGCCTTGGTGCTCGTGGCCGTTGCGATACCAATGGTGGGTGCACCGGGCGCCACTAGCGGTCCCGTGGGAATAACCGAATTAGAGGCCGACGACGGGGCGCCGACTCCGAACTCGTTGGTGGCCGCCACCTTGAAGGTGTAAGGGTACCAACTGGTGAGACCAGTCACCGCCGCCGAGGTCACCAGCCCCACCACGGTCGGTGTTTGGGCGGTCGTTCCGAGGTACGGCGTAACCACATAGCCGGTGATCGGTGGGCCACCGTTAGGAGTGGGCGCAGTCCACGTCACCGTGGCGGACGCAATCCCACCAGTGGCGGCACCAATCTGGGCAGCCGCCGGGGCCGCCGGAGCGCTATGGACGGTACCCGTCCCCGAATCCTCAAAGGAACTGTCCGTCGTGGCCAGGAAGGCCCAGTCGTAGCCGGTCTCGTGGAGGGTGAGCTTCAGTACCCCGTTGGTGCGGCTCTTGCACACCTCCTGCGTGAGAATCGGGACCCCACAATTGGAACCCGCAGCCCCTCCGGTGCCAACGGTAAACTGCCGGATGCCGTAGTCGCTATCGGCGGTACCATCCGGCTTCGTCGGAGCAATTCTCTCATAGACGTGATCATGGCCCTGTAAAATGACGTCAACGCCGGCTTCATAAAGATCCGTGTACATCGCTTGTAACGCGGTGTAGCGCGTGCCACCCGAGCTAAACAACGGCTGGTGCCATATCGCGATGACGTTCTTGCTGCTGTTGCTGGCCAGATCGGCCTTCAGCCATGTTTCCTGCGGGGATCCCGCCGCGCACCCGTCGGCAACATTGGGGGTCACCAATTCGCACTCGGTATCAAGGTTCACGATGTGCCAGTTGCTCAAGGCGATGTCGTAACTGTAGTAGCTCTTTCCATTCGCATCAGTGGCGTTGGCGCCGAAGTAGCCCTGGTAGCCGCTGAGGCTCCCTGAGGTCGAGTTGTCGCCCCAGTCGTGGTTACCAGGAACGGGACGGGTGCGGGCCTTGATACTGCCCCCCCACACCGGGTCGTAGCAGTTCGCAAAGTCCTCGGCCAGGCCCGACGGATACACATTGTCACCCGATGTCCACACGGTCCCATCGATCCCGCTCAAAATCGCCGCAGTGGCAGCGTCCATGTCCTCGTTGCAGCCCGCAATATCGCCGGCCCCGATGAAGATCGGGTCGGACCCCGGCGCGGTGTGGAAGGTCCACGTCGGGCTCGTGGTCGAGAGGAACCCGTCGCTAACCACCGCGTACCACTCGTAGCTCTGGCCCACCGCCAGGGCCGACCAAACCGTCGAGTCGGTGGTGCCTGAGGACACACCGGTATGAAACATGATCGGGAGGAATGGACCACTAGCGAGTGGTCGTCCCAGGTAGGTGACGATCACCGTGTCGTCGTTCGGGTCCGCCACGGCGACCGACAGCGTGGGCGCCAGGCCAACCCCGTTGGAAGCATTCGCCGGCGTCACCAAGGTGGCGACGGTGGGAGATACGTTGCCCTCGGGATTTTGTGCGCCGGTAACCCACGTCGGGCTATTGACCGTGGTGCCGGAAAGGTTGCTGACGGATTGGTCTCCCAGCTGGGTGCCATAGCCCTCGTTGATGTGCCATACCCCCAACAACCCACTCGGGGATCCCACGAGGTCCGCGTCTTTGGCAGAGGAAATCTCCGCCTGTGTACGCGCCGTCGCCCAAACCCGCACCTCATCCACGTCACCGGCGAAGAACCCCGCCGGGTTCCCCGTTGTCTGCAACGCCGAGCCCACCGCCGCCACCGCGCTCGTCTCCGCGTTCGCCGGCACCCCCACGAACAAGCCCGCTTCCTTCACCCCATCCAAATACAAAGACCACGACGAACCGTCATACGTCCCCGCCGCGTGATGCCACACACCATCCGCCGGGATCGCCGTGGTACCCGACGCCGGATGATTCGCCCCCGGCGTCACCCCACCCGCCGCCGTCTGCGCCTCCTCAAAATCCGCCACCAACGCCCCCGTCGTGGCGTTAATACCCAGGAAATAGTTGATATCCGCCGCCGCCGATTCGCTCTGGGACCGGCCCTTGGTGATCAAGGGGATCACCGACGGCAAACCCCCCAAACCCGTCGACGTCGCCACCCCCGTACCCGTTCGGCGAAACCACAACTCCACCGTAAACACCGACGACCTCAAATCAGTCGCCACCCCCAACTTCGCGTACTGCGACACACCATCAAACCCCAACCCGGTACCACCTACCGTGGCCCCAGCCGGACTTGCCAAAGAGGGAACGACCATCGCCATCACCAGCAGTGCCACGAGTCCTGTCCCTATTTTCCGCACAAATCCCCACCCAAGTCTGTCAGACCACATCACTGCTTAGGCAGGACTAGTGGCGTTCCCGATCCCCTATCATTCCCCCACTGAGGGCGTTTAGGCAATGCCGTCCATACATGACCCCCGGCCGTCCTCCGCCCAGCGCTGCCGGCCGCATGGCTCTTCCCCCCCCCGCCCGCCATGGGCCGCGTCCGCTCCCGAACTCTCCGGTATCGCTACTCTCCCAAGTGATGGGCGTCCAACCGCAGCCAAGCGCAGCTATTTTCGTGCTTCCCACAACTACTTCAGGCCAAACAGGGCCGGTCGCCGGGTGGATCAGCACCTGTGGTTGGGCCAGCGCAGCCCAACGTGAGTTGGGCAGGGCCTGGATCGTAACCCCCCAGGGAGTACTCGATATCGACGAGGTGCGCCGTCGAGCCACCGACGCGCAGGCATCCCCCCCTTCCGGCCATCGTCGAGCCCGGCAAGCTCTGCCCCCGGTAGTCAAAACTATCCTGAAAGACGGACGTGAGGCACTGCGAGCCCGCCGATTCCGCCCCGACGAGCGCGGACCATGGACGGAGGAGGAAGGCACGATCGAGTTCGTATGGCAGCGCCATGAACTGTTTCACTCCGCCGGACTCACCCTCGCCGATCGCCTACAGGTGCCATCAGTGCTCTTCGTGCCCGCCCTACTTGTCTGGCAAGCGGAGCAGTGGAACGTGCGCCGACCGGGGTGGGGCACCTGGCTAGAGCGGCGAGGCGAACATCCAGCCCTACGACACGCCACGCTGGTGGCGTGCGGCTCCGAAGTAGTAGCTGAGGAAGTCGCCCGCCTCGGGGTCGCCGAGGACCGCCTGATCATCACACCCACCGGGGTGGACCTCGATCTGTTCGCACCGCCCATCGACCGCGCCGCCGCCCGAAGGTCCGCCGGAGTGGGCGACGAGGTAGTCATTGGATGGGCGGGCAGCTTCCGGCCATTTCACGCCATCGATGACCTGGTACGCTCAGTGGCCCCCTTGACGGGGGTGAGTTTACTCCTCGTGGGGGATGGCCCCGAGCGGACACGGATTGAACACTTGGCGCAGGAATTGGGCGTCCATGTGCGCTTTACCGGGCTCGTTCCCCACCACGAATTACCGGCGCTACTCGCCGCGATGGACATCGGGGTGGTGCTGGGTCGTCCCGACGAACCATTCCATTACTCTCCGCTCAAACTAGCCGAGTACCTCGCCGCTGGGCTTGCGGTGGTCGCCCCGAACGTGCGCCAACTCACCAATCGCCTTGATAACGGCCGCCACGCCGTCTTCTTCGTGCCCGGCGATACCGCCGACCTCTCCCGGGCGCTGCAAACCTTGGCAGACGATCCCGAACAACGCAGACGTATCGCCGCCGCCGGACACAGCGTGGCAACCCAATGGTCCTGGGACCACCAGGTACGGACGGTGCGCCAGGCCCTCACCCTCCGGTAAGCCGCCTCCGGTGCGCCACGCCACGACGTAACTGCTCAGCGCAACTCAACCCGCCACTCTGCGCGGCAAACCTTGACCCACCATGGTAAGTTTTCTGGGTAATAGGGACTAGTGCACCGTGGGAAGCAGAAGCCAGGTAAGGAATCGGTTGCTGTGGGGTGGGCTAGGAAACACGGGGGAAACTATGAGTCTTTCGGAAACACGCTGCACGACGAGTGCTCCAGTCTCTGGCGACCCGGATTTCCGAAGGCCGGCACCTTGGCTGGTCTCCGAGCCCACCTCTACCCGTATTCCATTCAACCGAACCTGAGGAGTTAGCCCGATATGCACGAGAACAAGCAACCCGAACAAGGGCCAAAGGTAGGCAGGCGCCGCCGGCGCCTGCTGGCCCACCTAGGCATTTTCGCCGCCGCCGGACTGGCCATGGTCACGCTTGGCCCCTCCTCCACCTCCGCCGGTAGCCCTCCCGGTGGGCAAGAAGGTAAGTACCTCACGGCAGGGAACCTACAAGCAGACTACCTCTGCGAAGGTGCGGATGCTGGTAGCAAGGCCATCCTTGGGGGCATCCTGCCGAGCCCCCCGGCACCAGCCGCAGGTCAGTTCCTACTCCCTACCACAATTCTGTCTGACGCTGTGGAGCCCTCGCCGGCGCAGGGCGATGACTTCGATATGACCTTCACCTTCAACTTCGTCCTACCGAAAAACCTGACGGAGGTTGCGGTTGAGACGGGCTACACAGAATTGGTTGTCACCGGCGGCGGTGCCATAAGTCCCACCGAAGGAGCTGTCGGAGAGACGGCCATCCTCACCGACACGGTCACCGTTCAGCTCGGTGACGGGTCGGTCGCGGTCGGATTTACCATTGGCCCGCAAAGCTTCCCGTATACCCGCACCGCTGCCCCCGGTGAACCCATCGTCTTCACACCCAACCAAATCCTCAGCGAAACCCCAATTGTAACTGGGCTACTCAAGATGATTTGCTACCCCCCTGATGAAGAACTGATCCTGAACGACCAGATTGGCGTAGCGCCGATCGCCACGACCACCACGCTTCAGGCGCTTGTGCCCACCACCGCTGGTCCTCCGGCAACCGTCAAGGGCACTACTGATGATGCTGAGGTGGCTGCGTTGCCCCGCACTGGCAGTGGCACGTCCAACCTGTACCTGGTCCTCCTAGCGCTTGGTCTGCTCGATGTGGGCTACCTCGCCCTAACCGCTGATAACTCTCGCACGCGGCGAGCGTCATCGGTGCGCTAACCAGCCCGTGGTTCCGTGACCGCGGGGGTCGAAAGACCCTCGCGGTCACAAGCGCGCTCCTAAACCAGCCAACCCGCTTAGAATACGCGATAGAAGCGGAACCCATGGCAACCCCAGCGGTCCAGAACGGCCTACGGGTGCTCCATGTGGTGACACGGTCCCACCGTCGAGGGGCCGAGGTGTTCGCACTCGAGTTGGCGTTGGCCAGCGATGCGCTCGGCGACCGCAACGAGGTCGTGGCCATTACCCAGGCCACCGACGGAGGAGAAATATCGAGGCTACCTCCGTTGGTCCCAACCACCCGCCTCGGAATCCGAGCCTTCGTGCAGGGAACGTGGGCCCTGCGGCGCCTGCTAAAACACAACCCAGCCGACGTCGTGCTCGCCCACGGCGGGTGGGCGGCGATCGTGGTGGCCGTGGCGGGGTCCTCACCGGGCACCGTGCGGGTTTGGCAAAGAATCCTCGGGCTCCCACTGGAACGATGGGGTCGCATCCGTCTCGCCATCTGGGCCCTGATCGCCCGCCAGTTCGACGGAGTAGTCACCTTGACCCCCGGCATGGAGACCGAGATGCGCAACCTGGGCTACCCCGGGCCGGTGTGGACGATCGGAAATGCGCGTGAGCCCAGCCGATTTGCCGCCGTTGACCGCACCACAGCCTCGGCCACCCTCCGACACCAAATCGGCATCAGCGAGGATCTACCGCTGCTGGGATTTGTGGGGCACCTGGTAGACCAGAAGCATCCCGAACTCGCCATTGATGTCCTGGCTGAAATCCATCGCCAGGGTCACCCGGCTCACCTCGTGGTGGCCGGCGACGGCCCTCGCCGGTCGGCGCTGCTAGCTCGCATCAAAGCTTGCGGGATTGAGGATTCAGTGACCCTCCTCGGCCATCGAGATGACCCGGAGATGGTCTTTGGCGGTGTTGACCTGGTCTTGATTACCAGCCGGGCCGAAGGGATCCCTGGGGTCGCCATCGAAGCGCAAATGACCGGCTGCCCGGTCGCCACCTTCCGTCTTGGGGCCATTGGGGATGTGGTTGAAGACGGCGTTACTGGCGTGATCGTGCCCCTAGGCGACTCCACGGCTCTGGCTTCAGCCGTGGTGGGATTGATCATGGATCCGGATCGGCTGCACGCCATGAGCCTGGCAGCCACCCCTCGTGTTGCGGGCTTCACCACCGCGATCACCGCCACTCTGTACACCAGCCGATACAACGAACTGCGCTCAGCCCTGCCGCGGTAGCGTTCATTCTGGTTCGGTCCACCCAATCAGCTGGGAAACACCACCGAGGACTCTCAATGCCCGTCCCCCCGCAATCCGAGATGAACATCGTGGACGCTGACGAGACCGGGGATGTTGGATCCTCCCCCCCGCGCCAATCAAACACCGGCGCCCGCATCGCCCTCGGGCTCTTCATCGCCTACCTGCTCATTTCGTGGTGGTGGCTGGTCTTCGAGATCGGCCCCAACTATTGGTTCTTCCGCGACGACTGGGCGATGCTCGTCTCACGCGACGGCGGCAGCCTCCGGAGTGTGATGGCACCATTCGACGTCCACCCGATCCCCATCCCAGTGGTGATCTTCCGGCTGATGTTCAACATGTTCGGACTGAATTTCATCCCCTATCACATGCTTCTCGTGACACTGCACCTGGGGGTCGCGCTGTTACTTCGCATCATCATGCGGCGAGCCGGAGTTGGCCCATGGATCGCCAGCGCCGCCGCCGCCACACTGGTCCTCTTCGGTCACGGCGGATCTAACATCATCTGGGTCTTTCAGATCACCAACCTCGGGTCGATATTGTTCGTGCTGATCCAACTCATTCTGGTCGATCACGATGGCCCTCTCAGACGACGAGACGCCCTCGCAGTGCTGGCCGGAATAGCCGCCTGCATGTGCTCCGGCCTCGGCCTGTTGCTGCTCGTTCCCGTGGGCCTGGTCAGCCTCGCCCGGCGAGGATGGCGCTACGCCCTGCTGCAAACAGGCCCTGCGGCGCTCACCTACCTAACCTGGAACCACTTTTTTGGGTTACGAGATCGCCCCAACCCGCCCGCCCCACGCGTCGTCTTGACTTGGATGAGCGAGGGACTCTTGGGCACGGGCAAGGCCCTTGGCCACCTACCAGTAGTGGCCATTCTCCTCGCCTTGTTGCTCGTCGGTGGCCTGGGCCTACTTGTCACATCCACCTCCCTCGAAGACCTACGACGCACCGTATGCGTGCCGGGTGCGCTACTGATCTTTGTCCCGCTGTTCTTCGCACTATTAGCAGTGGGTCGCTCTTTTGCAGGTATCGAACTAGCGCAATCCAGTCGCTACCTCTACACGGGAGCCGTGTGCGCGCTACCGGCCCTGGCCGTCGCCGGAGATGCCGTAGCGAGGCGGTGGCGGCCGACGACCGTCGCCGTTGTCCTCCTGTTTCTGGCCGGCTTTCCTGGCAACATCAGAGCGTTCGACCACATACTCGGATTCCCCTATCCCGACAGGGCGATCTTCGACTATGAGCGGAAGGTGATGACTGGGATCGCCATGAGCCCACAGGCGAAACAAGTACCGAGATGGGTCCGGCCGTTGAACAGCGAATTCGACTTCAAGGAAGTGACCGTTGGGTTTTTACTCGACATGCGCGATCAGGGGTTTCTCCCACCCAGAGGAGACCTCAAACCACAGAACCGCGCAACCATTCAACTGATGCTGGGGCTCATACAAATTGACCAACCCTTTGCGGACGGCGAGTGCAAAACCCAGTCGAGGCCACTCAACCTCTCCCTTGTCAAGGGCGAGACCCTCGGCATCATCAGCCCGCTTCAGGTGGCTCTCACGCAGGAAGGGAAAGTTTCCCCTGGGCAGAACCTTTACCTTCCGGATTTCGGCCAAACTCTTTCGGTAGAGTCGCCCAGCCTTGAGGTGAGGTTTGCCCCATTGGAGCCCAACAAGACCTTCACCCTATGTCGATGACGAGCAGTCGGAGCCGATGACCAACCGAAGCACCTTCGTATGGGGGCTGAAGAGGAGCGGGAACCACCTCATCGCGAACTGGCTCTACGCCAACCACGGCGGAGTGACAAAAGACCCCCCCATCACCGATGGGCTCCATCGTCAATTCTGCGATGGGTTTGTCGATCCTGCGGCCGGGGTGGCGTTCTACAACAACTGTGGCCGTCTTCACTCCCGTCGCTTCGAGCTGGGCACCCTTGGGCCGAATGATTTCCGGCGGGCCGCCCAACCCCAACGGTCGGCGATCTTTAGCATTGAGGACTGTTCACTCTCGTTCGCCGTGCGCACGGCGGGGATCGCGGAGGCCACCAGCGTGCTCATTCTTCGGGATCCACTCAATACACTGTCCTCCCGGCTCGCCGCCGCCCAGTCGCGCCCCGAGCTTTTTCCAGTGGACGAAGGATTTGTCGACCTGCTCGATACCTACTGCGCCGAAGCACTCGACCACACCCAACAACTTCCGGCCAAGGTGGTGATCAGCTTCAACCGCTTTGTAGAGGACCCGGCCTATCGAGATGCGCTGGCCGAGCAACTCGGATTCATCAACCTCGACGCCGTTTCCGAGGTCTCCTCCTACGGTGGCGGAAGTAGCTTCTCTTCGGACCCCACCCCCAGTCCCACCCACCTGCTCATGACACGCTTCCAACAACACCCGGTATCGCCGTGGCTTCTCGAACTCCTGCTGACCCGCTCCTCGGTGCAAGAGGCGTGTACCAGTCTGTTTGGCTACGATCTTGCCGACCATATGGGGAATGCATGACCACCCCGCCGATCGTTCTCATACCGGGGGGGCCACGGGCCGTGCTCCTGATCCGAATGGCGTATGAAGAAGAGGGGCTCCCGTGCCCTGCGATCGACGAGCGCACGGTGGCTACGCGGCTCCTATTCCCGCGGTCATTTGTGGAGGCCGTGAGCGAAATGCCGAACGACAAGATCCATGATTATTGCTTCATGGGTGGCCTTTATCGTGCCGACACCTACGACAACCGCCGTTGGATCCTCGACTTTGCTCGTGACCACTTCACCGAGCGTTCCCACCTGCTGATCAGCGACGGTCACGAACAGCACACGCCTCTGGGGAGCTTCGATCACACCGGAAACAGCCATTCGGTCTTCGTGCCACGCGATCGAGCCGAACATGAGCGGGGCTACTTCAACCCCTCCTATTTCGAGACACTCCGTCACAGCGAATTCGCCCTCTGTCCAGCCGGTGATCTGCCCTGGAGTATTCGCTTCTTTGAGGCAATCATGTGCCGATCGATACCGATCGTTGCCGATCGACAGGACACTGGGCGCAATAGCCTAGAACGAGGTATCGGATATCGTGTCGAGCTTCGAGAGCACCAACACCAGTACCAGTACCGCGAGGACATCGTGGAGGAGAACTACCAACTCTTCCTGGAGTACCAGACACTTATCAGCCCCTCATCGAGACGGTAACTAGCACCCATGCCGCAACCCATACCGCCCACCAATTCCCAGCGACGGCGCTTCCTGCTCGAGATGCTGCCCCCGGAATCAGTGGGAGCCGAAATCGGGGTACACCTCGGGGACTTCTCCCAGGTCATCCTCGAGACGGTGGCGCCGCGACAACTCCACCTCATCGATCCATGGATCTACAACCCCGCACCCGAGTATGAGCGCGCGATGTACGGGGGACGCTCCGAGGGCGGACAGAGCGAGATGGATGAGCGCCACATGAGTGTTCTGAGCCGGTTTGGGCCGGAGATCAACCGCGGGCAGATCATCATCCACCGAGGCGAATCAGCGGAGATACTCGGGGCGCTCCCCGATGCGTCGCTGGACTGGGTGTACATCGATGGAAACCACACCTACGACTTTGTAGTCCAGGATCTGCGCCTCTCACTGGCCAAGACCAAACCGGGCGGCCTCGTTACTGGCGACGACTACGGCGAGGGGGGTTGGTGGGATGGTGGAGTAAAGCAGGCGGTGGACGAACTAGCCGAGAGCGGAACCGCCCGGCTCCTAATGATCCAAAATGGTCAGTTCGCCTTTGCGGTGACCGGAACGTAACGGTTCACCGTTCGAGGACCGCTGCGCTGAACAAGCACCGGCTCCTACCCCGCCGATCGGTTGCCCATATTCTGACTCTGGCCCCTTCGGTTGGGTCTCCCCCTACGTGGTGTCGGGCGAAACCCAACCGGTGGGACGCGACAAGGTGCGTCTGCTCATCAGCACCCCCGTCTGCCGGCGGTTCTAGAATCCGAACCATGGCTGACGATATCGAGGAACTCCGGGAACTGAAGAAGTTGGTTGCCGAAGGTCCGGTGGCCCAGCAGGTGGCCCTGTCCCTGGCGGCGGGCGCAGTGCTGCGGGGCCGTCTGACCGCCAACGAGGCTGCCCAGGCCGGCGCCTTCTCCACCGCAGAACTCCATAAACTCATGGGCACCTCGACCCAAGAAACAGCCCGAGCCATCCTCGTAAGCATCGTTGTCCCTGCCTTCAATGAGCAAGAGAATCTGGACGCCCTCTGGGCACGCGTGGCTCCAGTGCTTGATGCAGCGGGCACCGGGGAGATGGTCATCGTGGACGATGGGAGCACGGATGCCACCTGGTCGGAGATTCTTCGACTCGGGGCCATCGACCCTCGCGTTCGGGGCATTCGGCTGTCACGGAATTTCGGACACCAGGCCGCCCTCACCGCCGGGATGGCAAGCGCCCAGGGCCAAACCGTGTGCTTTGTGGATGCCGACCTGCAGGATCCCCCAGAACTTTTGGAGCAAATGTTGGAACACTGGCGGGCGGGCAACCACGTCGTCTACGCCGTGCGGCGCACCCGTCAGGAAGGTCTCGTCAAACGTCTGGCCTATCGCACGTTCTACCGGGTCTACCGCCGCCTCGCGAATATCGACGTCCCGCTCGACAGTGGCGATTTTGCCCTCCTCGACCGGGTGGTTGTTGATGAGTTGCTCGCCCTCCCCGAGCACAACCGGTTCCTACGAGGACTGCGAAGTTGGGTCGGTTACCAGCAGATCGGGCTGGAGTACGACCGCGAGGCCCGCAACGCTGGCACACCGAAGTACACGACGCGCCGCCTCTTCCGCCTCGCCTTCGATGGGCTGTTGTCCTTCTCTACCCTGCCCCTGCGGCTGGCCTCTTGGCTCGGTATCTTGGCCGCCCTGGCGGGGTGCGTTTACATCGGAGTTGCCCTGGCCTTTCGCGTTTGGTTCGGCGGTGTACCCGAGGGATGGACCTCCATCATCGCAGTGATCCTTACCCTTGGCGGCATGCAACTCATGATGCTTGGGATCCTCGGCGAGTACCTCGCTCGGGTCTACGACGAGACGAAAATGCGACCGAACTACCTCGTAGCTGAGACAAGCAACCATTCGGCCGGTTCGTCCTAACCATGGACCGGGCGCTCTACGACGAACATGCACAGCTAGAGACCAACCACTGGTGGTTCGTGGGGCGTCGGGCCATCATCCACTCCACCCTCAGTCAACATCTGCCAACCACCACCGGCAACACCATCGTCGATGTGGGATGTGGGACGGGAGGAATGCTGCCGATGCTCGCCACCTTCGGCCAGGTGACCGGCATCGAAGGCGACCAACTGGCAGTGGAGCATTGCCGCTCCACCTTCGGTCAGTTCGAAGTTGCCCACGGGCAGATCCCCCACGCCATACCCACTGAGGGCACCTTGACCCTGGCCACGGCGTTCGACGTCATCGAACATCTTGATGACGATGTGGGGGCACTCGTTGCGCTCCGAAGATCGGTACGGCCTGGCGGAACTGTGGCGGTGACGGTCCCGGCATTGTCGTGGTTGTGGAGCGACCATGATCGCGCCAACGGCCACCGCCGCCGGTACACCCGCCGAGTTCTCCTGGGGGCCATCCAACAGGCCGGGTTAGAGGTGCGGCACGCTTCCTACTTCAACACGATCTTGTTGCCGCCGGTGGCCGTTAGCCGCCTTGCGCAACGAATCCACGCGCCGGTCGTCGAGCCGGAATCAGACTTCTCAATGCCCCCATCACTGCTCAACCGAATCTTGACCGGCGTGCTTCGCTCGGAGCGGAGGATCGCGGCACGGCGAGGACTACCCATTGGTGTATCGCTGATTGCCATCGCTGAGCGTCGGTTGTGACCAACGCTCAGACAGCGCACTCTTGCGTACCCTTTGAGCGAACCCTGAAAATCACGCCATCATCGACGACCGCCACTCGCTCCAGATCGACCACGGCTCGAATCTCTCGCAACGGAACCACCCGGTCGTTCCCAAAGAGGTAATAGACCAGGTAGGTCGCTTGAGGACTGCAAAGGACGTCGTCCACAAATGCATCGAGTTCCCCCACTGCGGGCGCGCCCCGATAACCACTATCCCGCGGCGCCCACTTGATGGGCTGCAGGCGGGCGCCCGCCCAGAGTCGGCTCACCTCGTTACTGAACACGTTGACCGGCGCCTCCCTGCTCAAGATTTCGGCGGCCACGACGGACAGTTCAGATTGGGTACTGGCGTCGGCGTTGTACCCAATCCCGTTGGTAAACCCATCTCGAACGTTACCGATCGTCGTGATTACAGGGCCCGCCCAGAACAGCACCGCCGCACAACCAACGGCCACTGACCACCGGCGTCCGGCATGGCGGTTTAGGAGGGCCGCCAGCCCGGCAGAAGCGAGAGCGAGGCCGGGAACGTATACCGGCGACAGATAACGAGAGTTTGTGGGTTCGAACGAGGTAGCCACCGACGCCAGGGTCAAGTAACTCACATAGACGATGGCGAAGGTCGTACACGCCAGCAGCTGCCCGCGCTGCACTCCTCCAGTTGTTTCGTCGCAGTCCGACCGAAGCACCCACCCCACCCCGACCATGATGAGCCCCACTCCCACGATGCCGATCACAGTCAGGACGCGCGTGGATGGGTCGAACATTGGAACCGCCCAATCGCCGAAGACGGCCCCCGTGCGAGCGGCCACCACCCGAATCGAATCCGGCGATGGGGAACGGCGTCCCATATAGGTTCCGTCGGCACCGTAGTTTCGTAGGATCCACAAGATGGGAAACGACATGCTCACCACCCCGAAGGCAGCGATGCGCGTCAGCACTCGTCGATCCAAGGGACGGATAGCGGCCAGCATCGAAACTCCAGCCGCCGCGATCAATGCCGTTCCCGCATAACGGAGAATGAACGCCATCCAACAAAGGCCGGCTAGTCGCAGCACGTCAGTGGCAGTGAGAGCGCCGCGCTCCCATATGTCGCCCAGCACGAAGAGAAAGATAAGGGTCACGACAATAAACGGGGGCTCGGACCAGGCCATCGTGGCCACTCCCAGCAACACCGGAGATACCGCCAGCATGGCGGTGGCTCCGAGTTCCACCCCCCGATGAGGAACCACCCGCTGCAACAGGCGACTGCCCAGCCCCACGATCAGACCAAACGACACGATCGATACGATCCGCAGCATCATTTGAGCCCCGATCCCTCCCACCTCCCCTAGCGCCGCCAGTAGTGGGAGTCCCGGGGGGAAGATCGTGAGCGCCTGACCGCTGACGGCCACCCAGTCATCGCCGTTCGCGATGTTGATCCCCGCCGACAGATAGTTCACCGAGTCAACCGATAGTCCTGGGCCTTTGCGCGTCGCCAGGGCGGCCAAAAACATCGCCGTTCCGATCGCCACAATCCGCACCCAAGCGAACGGCTTGAGCCCTCTATGGAGCGAGCCGTGGTGAGAAGCGGTCAACTCAGTCATCGCCGGAACGGAAACGGATCAGATGGAATGGCGACACCGAGGAACGGACACAGTTGATCCCACCCATCGCCGGCGGTGACATCGAATACCAGCAGATCTGCGGGACGGGCAGCGAAATAGGACCGAACCCGGGATTCGTGTTCGAGTGCTTCGGTTCGCCACCCGATGAGATCTACCTCCAAGAACGTACCGTTGTATTCACCGCTAGATTGCATCGCCTGATTCGCCTTCACGTGCATCTCTCGACTGGCGAGCCACTCCTCGATGGGGCGCACCGTGAGAATAAACTTACTGGCGGGGTATTGACTATCGAGCACGTCGAAGTTCGTATTCAGCGCGTGAATATCGGAGTAGGCATCGGCGTCCTCAAGCCCCTCGAGCAGCGGTCGGCCCGCCGCCAGCGACTGCTCGACCGCCGCCCGAATCTCTGGCCCCCGCTGCACGGCCGTCGGCAGATTCGGCCCTCCCCAGTGGACGCTTCGAAAGCCCAAGACCTGCAGGGCATCGTGCAGCGACCGCGTCCCTGTCTTGTTCAGGCCCACGCAGAAAATTTTCATCGGATCCGCTTGAGGAATCCGCCCGGGTTGAACGTCAGGGAGTACCGCTCCGGCTCGTAATCTATGGCGAAGTTACCGTGACGCCCCAAAATCAGCTTCACCGCTTCAAAGGGCCCGGGGCCAAAGCCCGCCCACACCGGATTCCCATTGACCGCGGTGTCGGTGACGATGGCGTACGACCCCACCGACACGAATGGGGCGTAGGCCTCAAACTCCTGCTCCGTCGTGTTCCGATGGGCGCCGCTCCCGACCAACACCAAACCATGGGGGTCCTTCCCCACCAGTTCCCGCACCTGCGCCACGGTTGACTCCAGGGCGGGTACGGCATCGATGTAGGTGAGCAGTGAGTGAACCGGAAGATCGTCGGAAGGTTGCTCGCCGATCGAGACCACTCGGCCGTGCCCAATGAGTTCACACACCGACGCTAAGAAAAGTGCCCGACCCCCGCTACCCGTGCCAGTTTCGATGACCCAGTCGGGCCGCAGGGACGTGATCAACTGCTGATAGGCGAAGAGGTCAGTAGGGGCGCTAGTTAACGGTCGCCCCAGCCACGTCGTCTCATCCCAGGCCATGCTCCCCCAGACGGCCTCGATGAAGCTCCATCGCAGATCTTCGGGCACGAGAGTCGGTGACGTCGGCAGGCCATCCGGCTCTGGAGCACCAGCCCCGCGGCCAAACAGCTCCCCGCTAAGACGGCGGGAACGGCTGCGCGCGGCGTAGGGTGATCCGACCCGTCCGACGTAATGGAGCGGCTTTCCGGGACCACGAAAGCCGCGACCGCGAAGGTCGGCAAAATGCTCGCCGTACCCGAACACCCGTGCTCGACGCTCATCGGAATCCGGTTGATTCGTACTCACCCCCCCGTGGACCTGATGGAAGGACCCCTCCCCGATAATCGTCGCCACCGTTACCTCAGGAGAGGACCCCAGGCGCTCGTAGAGGTCTAGGTTGGCGAATCCGCCGCCGGCCATGTCGAAGTTCTCATCGAAGCCGCCTACCTGTTCGATTTGTCGCCTCGGCGCGAATAGGCAGTTGCTTTCCCACATGCCATCCAGCCAGTCACGGCCACCGACGAAGTGGCCGATCTCAAACAGGCGATACCCCGCTTCCGGCCAACCGATCCGTTTGAAGAGCCGGTCTTCTGCTGCCTGGTCGTAGCCGCGCCGCATTGCTTCGCCCTGTTGCCCCGGACCCACATACCACTGCTGCGTAGCCACGATGGCGGGCTCGTAGATTCGCAGGCCATCCAAGCCAAATCGCAGCACGCTGGGGGTGAGCACGTGGGCTCCGTCGATCATGAGCGCAAAGGCCTCACCGAGGCCGGCTCGAATGCCAACGTTGAGGGCATATGACGGAGAGGGCCGTGCCTCGTCTCCGAGGTCGATATAACGAAACTCGGGGCCAAAATCAGCAACGAAATCATTCCCCAACCGCTGGTCGGGGAATGATCCATTTTCAACCACGATGACCTCGTACCGAACCTCCTCCAGATCCTCTTGATAAGCGCGCGAGAGGGAACGAAGGGTGCGGGCGGCCTCCCGCTTCATGTTGTAGAAGACCACCACCACCGTGAGATCGATCGCCCCCTCCGGCGCGGGCAGAGCGAGGGGCAGACCCAGCGATGCCATCTTGGCCGCCGCCGAGGTGGCCTGGTCGTCATCGACGCGTTCGGTTTTACGCCACGAGACGGCCACCCAGTCGACGACCTCGAGGGGAGCGTCGATTTCCCGGTCCACCCGGTAGGCCGTGACGGCACGAGCACAGGCCGGGTCCGTGTAGTCGTCAACGACCACGCGGGCTCCCAGCGACAGGCGAGGGTAGAGCGCCTCCAAAACGGCACCAGCGTTCTCGCCAATACCACTTCCCAGGCGCAACAATGCAATATCACCGATATCGACAAACGACGCGGCGGCCCTGAGCGGTCCCTGCAGGAAGCACACCCGATCGTCGAGCAAGTCGAAACGCTCGAAGCCATCTCGTACGAGGTTGAGGTCGCCCTGGAATTCCGTTAGGTCCTCATCGACAGTGCCTGCGGCGCGCAGCGGCGACGGAGACGCTCGGAACTCATCGGCTACCCACACCTTGCGGGCGGCAAGTTCGTGAGCCTCCAAATAGGCCCGTAGGAAAATAGCGCCGCCCCCCCGGCCCGTGCCGCACTCCACCAAATCGCCGGGAACCGCCTCGGCCCGCACCGCATCGAGACAATCTTCAAGATGGTCCAACCGCACACGCCCCATGGGCGCATACGGCAAAAACCCATTGGCACCCTCGCCAGAAATTGCCGAACCGGCGCGCCGCCGGCGCAGGATGCGCTGGTACACACCGGGCTGCGCCCGGACCGGATCGCGTAGGCGATCTGCTTCGACCTTTGCCCCGGTGCGCAAACACCGAGCCAAATACTTCAGGCGAATCTCATTCTCGAGATAATGCTCATCGAGAAGCGCCCCCTTCATGAGTTCGAGATAACGGTTGGCCGAGCGAGTGAGCTTGTCCTGGGCTCGTATCTGGGTGGTGTGCGTGCGGCCAAGTGCACGCAGACGGGTCGACTCGGCAATCTCCAGAAGTGGTCGTAAACCTTCTTCCCCCTCCAGTCGGTCGAGTTCCCGGGCGATCTCAGGATGCTCGGCCAAGCGATCGTCGTCTACCAGGATCGCCAAACCGAAGTAGATCGGAATCACCACCAGCCGTACCGGACGATCGTGCTCGGCAATAAAGTCATCGACCGCCGTCATCACCCCATTGCGGGGTCCGCCCTCCACCTTGGCGTTGCACATCGTTGGGTTCACGCCACCCTGCTTTCGCAATGTCGCTATTCCTGGCCGCATCCCCCCCCGAGCCCAGGGTTGACGGAACTCCTCTGGCACCTGTTCGGGGTTGTAGTACAAGTCGCGTCGGCCATACGGCCACCCCACATCATGAACGAAGATCAGCGGTAGCGGCTGACCAGCGGACCGAGAGACCTCCGAGAGCATCTTGAGCTCGTGGTACACGGTGAACCAGTTGTGGTCTCCGTCCACGAGGGCCGCATCCATCGGCGGAAGCCCCGGCAGTACGTCGTGACTTATCTGGCGATGGAAGTGGTAGCGCCCGGCGAAGGCCTTTTCGTGCTCAGAGGGATCGAAGGCTGGCGCCGGATCGATGATGTGGAGTTCGGCGTCGGGACCCAGCAAATCCAGGATGAGCGCGGTGGTCTCGCCGCGCTCGGCGCCGATCTCTACCACCCTCCGTGATTGACCGGCAGCAAGGACTGGCGCTATCGCCACCTCCCAGAGCGGAAACATCCCAGCGACCCCCTCTTACTCAGGAAATGCGTACCCTAGCGAGGAAATCAACTTCAGCACTGCGCCAGACCATGACTGAGCACGAGATCCTAGTCCTCGTCGACTGATCCTTCTACCTGAAAACAGGAACACACCATGGAGTTCATTCTAGTACCGGTTCCTGCCGAACACGTCCTTGCGGTCATGAAGTGGGTGCTCTTTCGAGCGGAGACCGCCGAAGAGCGCTTTCGACCCATCGGCGATTTCCGCTCGTTGGTTTCTCTCCTAGTCAAGGCCGATCCCGAGCTTCGATTTTGGCTCGGCGCGATCGCCGAAGCCGCTATCAAAAATCAGCCGATCCGACTCCTGGATCTCGCCGGTGACCGCAACCTCACGACCAACGACCTGCTCGAGGCGATTGCCAATCTCAATCAAAGTGTTCTGGACTCGGATCGAGAACTGATAGAGGTGACCACTGAAACCGCGGTGGGGGTAAGCGGAAATACCGGACAGATTGTCCACCTGTCGATGCCACGACAGTTCGCCCTCATCATCCGAGGCGAGATCCGGCGCCAGGCGTCTACATGACCGCCGATACATCACCAGTGCTGTTTATTCATCTGATGAAAACGGGTGGCACTACCTTGATGCGCAACCTCCGCGAGACGTTTGCGCTCGAGGAGATCTACCCGTACCGGGATCTTGACATTCGCCACGAAGATGGCCAGTTAGATATCCAGCACCACCTCTCCGTGCGGTACCTGCTCACCATCTCAGACGAGCGATGGGCCCACATCCGGGTGCTTGCTGGCCACTTCCCATATGTGGTGCACGAAATACTTGGACGCGATTTCCTTACCGTCACGATCCTTCGCGATCCGGTTGAGCGAACGATTTCCCTCCTCCGCCAGTTCAAACGTAACCAGCCCTGGGAGAACGCCAGCGGGTTGCGGCCGAGGGCGGCGCGCACCCTGGAGGCGGTCTATGACGAGCCGCTCGTGTTTGGTCCGCTCATCCAAAACCATCAGACGAAGATCTTCTCGATGACCACCGCCGATAACCCACAGACCTATATGGACGTGATCGAGGTAACCCAGTCCCGATTGGAACTGGCCAAGACAAACCTGGCTCAAATCGACGTCGTAGGGGTAATGGAGAACTTCCAGGAGTTCCTGCGGGAAACCCAGGAACGATTCGGATGGCAAATCGTTCGGGGTGCCAGGAAGAACGCCACGCCCGAGTCCGACATCGAACCCGTCGATCCAGACCTGCGTCGTCGAATCGCCGCCGACAACGCCATCGATGTTGAATTCTATGCGTATGCCAAAGCACTGGTGAAGTCACGTCGGGGGGGTTGATCCGTGAGTGTCTCGCGGGTCATGGGCCGGCCCCGGAAATCGACCAGCCCGTCGCTCCGCCTGGATCAGCAGCGCCTCTTGGCGCTTGGCTGCGCCAACAGAAGCGAGCATTTTCCTCTGCTCGCGCTTCGGGTTGATCCACCCCCGCACCCGGGCGGCGGGAAACCAATAGACCACCATCCATGCGGTGGTGGCACGAGTGCGCCACCTTTCACGCCTCCCCAGCACGCTCTCGTGGATCATTTCCGGCCGCACACACCGGTCGAGCGACAACTGCACATCGGACAGACTGACACCGGGGAGAATCGACCCCAGCGCGTCGTGAAAATAGGCCGCGTCAAAGGCGAATCGAGGAAACTCAAGGATTGTATAGGGCACATCGAACTCGGCCAGTACGGCGAGAATCTCCGCTCTCGCTGAGATAAGGAGGCGTTCCTGTTCAGTCGCGCGCAGCGTTCCCGTCAATCCACCTTGCCGAAATGGGCGCCGTCCATAACTAGCCGCACGAATGCGACTGGCGACGGCCACATCCATCCGGCGGTCGGGAATAATCACGTGGCCGAACTCCACCGCTCCCCCCTCCAGAAGTGCACGGATCCGGAAACCCAGGGTCATGTCCTTTACCACCGTGGGGGCCTCGGGATCGTCGACGCGGCTCTCCAGACCCGCCCGGGCCCTTGGCCGGTAGGCAGAGAGCTTTCCCTCCGCTAAACCCGTGTCCAGCCCGAGATCGTCCAGCAGCTGTACGAGCAGGGTGGTCCCGGCCCGGCCGGTGCCGGTGATCACGATCTTGGGCTCACTCATCGACGGCACCGGGCCCCGGGTCCCGCTCGTTGACCAGCCCGACGGCAAACCGATAGAGAGCGATGTCGGCGCGGTTGTCAGTCGTGATCCGCTCCCGTAACTCGTCAGGCACCGGCGCTGATGAGGTGCGGTTGGCAAAACGTGGCGGACCGAGATTCCAGCCAAAACTCGATTCCAGGTTTCCACAAAAGGTATCGAACTGCTCCTGTAGACCCACCACATCGATGCGCTCAAGACTGCGCTTCGCCGCTTCAAGTCGCTCATCATCGAACGTGACAGGCTGGGTCAGGGGTATTCGACCCATCTCGGCCGCGGTGAGAGAGAGCATCTTCACCATGTGGTTGTCGATGATGACCCGGAGATCAGCGTCGGCATAGATGTCGAGTAGGTCGCGGCCTCGAAAGCGCTCATCAGAGGCCTGGCGGCGCCGAAGCAACGACAGCGTTCGCTCTACGGGATCTCGCAGCACCGTAAAGGTGGTGAATGGCACCCCCAGCACCTCGGCGGCACACAACGGGAAGTGGCCGGTAATCACCCGGAAATCGTTTCCGTGAAGACGAAACTGATCTACCAGGTGCTCAACATCGATCACGGCGGCGACGTTGCCCTGGTCCGCCAGCGTCGGATAGACGACCTCGACCCCGAAGCTTTCACGCAACCGTTGGAAAAGGGCTGTGCCACCCGTCTTCTGTAGATGCACAAAAAAGAAGCGGTCAGGGTCGCTCATCAGCGCTTCGTGCAGCAGAACGTCAGCAAACGCGATGCCTCTGCACTCGAGGACTCAAACCGAATAACCGTCGTATCGAATCCCGCCGTTGCCAGTCCGTCGACAAGATCCCGCCCGAAGTCGTTGTAGACGATGTGTTGGCTGTTGCCCGGTCCGAGGTGATAGCGGGGTTCCAGGATATTCACATCATCGGCACCGCTGGTATCCACTCGCGCCACGGTGACCGCCCGCCAGGGCTCTTGCACGGGGATGCTGAAGATGTGTCGGCCCCCCGGCCGGAGCACGCGGTGTACCTCGGCAAAGCCATCGAAGGGATGGCGAACGTGCTCAAAGATGTCGGAGGTGACCACTAGGTCGTAGGAGTTGTCGGCAAAGGTCAGCGCCATCAGGTCCTCGCAGCGCACGCCATCGCGCGTATCACCAGGGGCCACATCGGGCCAGTAGTCCGACATCACATAACGCGGCATCGTGGTGAAGTGCTGCCGGAATGGCCCGAGCACCCCCGGCTCCCAGAATGACAGCGCCGCGAACTCAGGCTCCTGGACGAGTTCGGTGATCGTGGTGGCACCGTGATGGGCATAACTGCGCAAGATGGCGTCGGCCTGGCCGCGGTAACGCAAAGATGCCTTACACGGCACGCACCGGTAGCCCTCCCGCAACGATGCATTGCGACGGATAAAGGCCTGATGCGTCCCACACACATTGCAGATGCCATCGAAGGAGTCGTCGTCGGGAACACCAGGCTTCGCCGCCGTCGCTGGGGAGGCTGCCGGCTTCCCGGTGGGGGCCACTGCCGGTTTCGACCCCAACGCCCGGGCTTTCGCACGACCCAGCCGGGAGCGAATTTGGCGAATCGGAGAGGGCGCTGAGACGCCGGACTTCGCGGCGCTCACACCCGAAGTAGTAGTCGCGCCGGTGGCAAGCGGCTCCACCGAGGCCAGCGTTGGAATCTCGACCGTTTCGGTCACATAGGCAACGTGATTGCCGTCGCGCTCCACGACAAGATCGGGGCTTCCCGTGATGTGGCTGCTCGCCACCACACAGTGGGGAGACCCGCTTTTTCCTTGGATCACGATCCCCGCAATGCCGTTCGACGCAATGGTGGTACCAACCAGGAACACGTTCGAGGCGTTCGATACCAGTACGCCGACCTCCCGGTTATCGGAGTAATCCCCCGACACGCATACGTTGGTCAATGCCTTCTCGTGATCACCGCTGAGCGAAAGACCGCGCATCGAGCGCCGAGCCACGCCTCGAACCACCACATCACTCAAGGGAGAAAACTTTGAGTCGAGCATGATCCCATTACCGGTGCAGGTGTCGATAACGGCATCCACATAGGCGCCGGTGCCGCCATCGAGATGAATCCCCGAGTGACGTACATCGAGACCGGAGTTCGTCACCACCACGCTCCGGAGCACGATGTCGTCGGTACCGGAGGTGGACACACCGCTCCACCCGAGTTCGTTTGCCTCTAGGCGCTCGATCATCACGTGCTTGCAGTGGTTGAAGTGAAAAGCCGTCTGGCGGATCCCACGCGCCACGACGTCCTGCACCACCAGATGTTTCACCCGTTTGAAATAGCCGCCACAGGCGAAAGTGATTCCTTTCAGATCCACTGGGCGCGGCTGCGTGCGCATGTTGCCCTCAAGGGTGAAGCCACGCAGTTCAATAGCCTCGTTGCCCTTGGCATGGTCGTCGTTGGTGAATACATGACAACTTGAACCGGGAGCCAGCGTGATGGTGGTCGATGCAGCACCGGCGCCCACCAACGACACCCCACTGGGGAGTTCGATGGTTGAGTCCACTACGTGCTCGCCCGGACCAAGGAAGACCGTCCCGCTACCCACGATGGCTGCGACGGCCCGATGGATCGAACCGGGAGAAGCCGGGTCGGCTGTCACGACCAGTCGGTGTTCATTTCCCACGCCGGGCAGGGTACCCGACTTCGCCGTCTGAGTTGTGAGACGACCCTGCTGTGGTCACGCCGGCCCGACCGGCCTGGTCCACCATTGTCGGAACCCATCGAGTTCGGCGGGGGAATAAAAATGCCGGGACTGGCGTGTCTCATACACCTGGGCCACATAATCCGGAGAGGGCCGAAACCGATCCAAAACCGAGCGATACAGACCGCCGTATCCCTTGGTGGTAGCCACGTTTTCGAGCGTGAGCTCTACTGGCCGACCAAAGTGTGCCCGCAGCGCCTCGGGAGCCTTGTCCAGACTCTCCCGCCGGAGCAGCAAAGAGTGAATGTGATCGGACGCAATCGTGCCGCAACCCACTGACGGATCGAACGGAACGTCGTAGACGCTCTGCCCCAAAATCGGCCCCAACTCGGCTTCGCACCAGTCATATCCGATACCAAGAGCTGATTTCTGTTGATGGAACTGCTCCGACAGGTCAACCACCAACGCCGCCGCGTTGAGGTCGTCATACAACTCCTGAAAAGCGTTCTTCTGTTGGAAAAACCTGGACACCACCCGGGCAATCGGGTCGCGCACCGAAGCAACCAACCGCCACGGGTGCTGCTCAGTGGGGCCATGAGCGCCCAACCACTGGGCCTCCCAAACATGGCGGGGATAAGAGTCGTCCCGTCGGCCGCTATACTCAGCCTCCGTCTTGCTCAACTTCGTTGGATCCAGCGTGTGTACCTGGAACACCGGACGAAACCCCGCCCGCTTCAGCCCCGCGGCGATGCTGCTGGTTCCCGTCTTGCCCTGCGCAAACACCACATTCACCTGCGTGGTCTCCCGATCCCACTGCTCGAAGAAGGACCGCTTCAAGGCCGGATACTCCGCCGGATCAACCACCGGTCAGCTCCGGACGCGCGCTGGCCACGTCGTCCACCAGTTGCAGGGCTCGCTCGATCCGCACATCCCATGAGTGCGGGCGGAGAGCCTGCCGATCTGGGAGGCAGCGAGGAATCAGGAGAGCCTTTTCAATTGCCTGCAGAAACTCCGCGGGGCCTTCGGCAACGGTGAGAAAGGTCTGCATCTCCGCCAGGTTAGCCACCGGGGTCGATACGATCGGCACCCCCAGAGAGCAGTACACAAAGGCCTTGAGCGGGTTCATCGACCGGGTCATCTCGTTGTCGAGGTGAGGGATGAGACCCACATCGAAGTGACGAATGATGTCCTGCGCTTCCTGGTATCGCTTGGTTCCGAGGAAGGAGACGTTCGGTTCGCGGTCCAGATCGAGGGCCGCTCGATCCCGGTGGGTCGAACCAAGGAGTACGAAGGTCCAGTCTCGTCGGGTGCGGGCCAACGTTCGGAGGAGGTCAACGTCGATGCGGTCCGACAGGTTTCCGGCATACCCGATGATCGGGCCGGACAAGCCCCGCAGAGCGGCGGGCCGCTCAGGGTTACCGCTACCGTCGAGAAGTTCACAGGCATTCGCCACGACCTCCACCGGGGACGCGAAGGCCGCCATGCTGTCGGCCACCGGAACACAGTTCGCCAACACCACATCGCTGCGTCCGAGGACCTCCGCGTAGTTGCGCTCAATCTGGTCAAACATCGGAGTACCCGGGGTGTACCAACTGCGATTGTCGTCAACGACATCGGCCAACACCACATCGGGCTGCAACTCGTCGATGAGTTCCGGCAAGAAGGCATTGGTGGGATAGACCCAGCACAGCACCGGCCGCTCATTCCCACCAACTCCCTCGTGCGCAAGCACACTGCGCACCCAGCGGACGTATCGATCCCGACGGGGTAGCCCCAGCGCCCCCCACACCCGACCCGGGGAGTAGAGGTAGGTGCGTTGGCGAAGTTTCCCGTCATCGCTTCGGTGAAGGAGACGGCTCAGGGTCTGACGCAGCACGAGGCCGTTCTGGTCAGACGACCCGATGCTGGCCCGAGCCGTGGCCAGGAGAGCCCGAGTGCTCACCGGCTGGTCGAAGTGGACAATCGTATTGAAGCGACCGGACTGGCCAAGATACTTGAGGAACATGTCCTGGCGCCGTCCGTAAATGCCAGTGTCGTTTTGCTTCCAGAACATAACGAGGTCGTAGGTCGATCCGGCCGGGACCGGCCCCCGTATCGGCTTACGCGGCAGCACTGATTCCGGTTGAAAGATCTGTCGAACCGTGGTGACCAGCGCCGACATCGCGGGGGCCGGTTGCGACGGCCCCTCCACCAGACGATTGATGGTGGCCGTGAGGGCGGGACGCACGGCGGCGTAACTGTGCGATTCGAGGAACACCTCCCGGGAGCGACGAGCTCGATCGGCGCTGGCCTCATCATCATCAAAAATCTGGCGCAGCCGCTCGTGGAGCGGCACCTGTCCGTCGTAGACCTCCACCACGTCCTTGTCGATCAGAGACGACAAGGGAGGAACCGCCGACACGAGACAGGGCACCGCCATGGCCATGGCGTCGGTGACCTTGGCCGGCATCTGATACTGCGACACAGCGTGGCCGGGCGACTGGAGGGCACAGGAAAGATCAGCCGCCGCCAACACGGCCGGAAGCTCGTGAAACGCCGGGGCCACCAGGGGGAGAATCCATCGGTCGAGGTTGCCGATCTGCGGCCGCAGGTCATCTAACTCCCGGGTCGCAAATACTCCCAGCCGCAGGTGATCGTCGCCCAGCGCCTCCAGTGCTTCCAGTAATTCGAGCAAGCCCTTATGGCTGCGGGGCGTGCCGCCAAACAGGAGCAGTCGGTCGCCCTCCTTGAGCCCGAGACGGCGGCGCGAGGCGTCACGGTCGTAGCGCTGCGGATCGAACAGGGTCTCGTCGCGGGCGTGGGGCACGATGAGTCCCCCGTAACGGGCCGCCAGCTCGGGGTTAGACACGGTCACCTGATCGGCCTGGCCCACCACCGAGTCGCACGCCCGGGTCCAGAGGTTCCCGAAGGGCAAGGAAAGGTCGGGCTCTGCTCGGCGACGCCACACCTCGTCCAGATCAACGCCATCGATCTCCTGGAAGAACGACAGTTCAAAGTCGTCAACGTCCAAGATCAGCGGGCGGTTCCATAGCTCCTTGGCCATGGCCCCTAACGCCAGCGAGGGAAGCCTTGGTTTCGACACAAAGATGGCATCGGCGTCGATGCGGCGGGCCACATCATCCAGCGTGTCGAGGAACTCGGGAAACGAACTCCCTGGAAACCGCCGAACCGGGATCGTCGTGTCGCGGAGCGGGGGCCAAATCGCCGATCCGTACCGGTCGAACTGTGCCCCCCAGATCTCAACCTCGAAGTTCTCTCGCAGAAGATCGGCGAGGAGATGGGCCCGGCCGAACGGGTTGTGCCCCACATCCCAGGCCACCACCGCTACCTTGGCCCGCTCACCGCGCCCCCGAGCCACCCCACGCTGACGTTGCAACTCCGCCAGCGGCGGTGCGGGATCCCCCAAGCCAAACCCACCCGTCGAGGCCATGGACGCCGAGGGGTCTACCAGGGCCTCACGGGCCCGCTGGATGCTGGCCAACGCTCCCCGGATGGCAACGTCCACGCCGCGGTTTCCACCCCCTTTTACCCGTTCACGAACCGATGAAATCCGAACCCCGAGGCGGACGGCTCCGGAAACCTTGACGGCCTCGATTCGGCGGGCCGCTTCCCCCAGCTCATCGTCACTCCGGCGGTGCCGCGAGTTGAGTTCGTTCACCCCGAGGCGATGTTGCGAGTTGAGTTCGTTCACCCCCCGGCGGTGTTCATCGGCAACTCGAATCCGTTCATCGGCAACTCGAATCCGTTCCGCCGCTATCTCACGGAGCGTCTCGCGCAGATCGACCGCCAACGCCTCTCTCTCCTCGAACGCACGCAACGTGGCGGCGGCTCCCGCCGAAAGTGGCCGCGTTGCGGTGGCGTCCAGCCATCCCCCACTGTCGAGAGCACCGGCGAGCGCGCCCTGCGTCTCGTTCAGGTACTCCGATCGGCTGATCGCCGTCTCGCGATGGCGATGGAGGGACGGGGTAATAAATTCCATCACCTCAGATTCCGATGGCATCCGCAACGAAGGGACCCCGAGAGCGGTGAGTTCCTGCACCAGGTGGGTCGTGATGCCGACGGGGTCGTGCATGAGGTCGCCGTAGGAAATCACGACCCGGGGATCGTCGCCCACCGCGGCGGTCCCGTGGATGGTGTAGCTCTCCCACAGGGCGATGCCAACCGGCAGCGGGAACCCGTTGCGGGTCAGCAACGACTCGGCGATTTCCAGCGGCTCACGCGTCACATACACGAACACCGGCGCCTCCAGGAGCGGCCGCACCAGCGGCAGCAAGAGCGCTAGGCGGGGCTCCTTCAGCACCCACGGTCGGTGCTCATCCAGTTCGAGAACGATTCGGCTAAAGGCCGCCAGTTGTTCCCGGCGGACGTCCTCGGGGATGCGGTCGAGATCGAAATCAGCGATCTGCCACCAATCGAAGCCGCCGCCGTGGAGCAATCCGTCGCATACGGCCCGGGCGTCGCGTCGTTCCCAGAACCCTTTGGGGTTCTCATCGTTGGTCTCGGTGGCAATCCCCTCGGCCCCGAAATAGGCACCAGCAAGATTTAAGAGCCGGGTCACGCTGGACGTGCCAGACCGGTGCATACCCAGCACGATCAACTGCATCCGGAGAGACTACCGACCTAACTCGTCACCCATCGGCGAAGGAACGGTCCAGTGGGCCCGAAATCGGGCGATCTCCTCGGTTTTATAGAAATGCTGAACCGCCCGGGACCGGTAGGCGCGATCCAATTGGCTGGCGGTGGGACGCACGGAGGCCCGGAAGCTCTCGTACACCTCGGCATACCCTTTCTCCGATCCAACGTTGACTCTCGGCACCGCGATGGGATCCGCGCTCCCGAGAAACTCACCGAGGGCGACAGGGGCCACGGCCAAGTCCTCGCAGCGCAGCAGGAGGAGGCTCACCGCAGGGGTGGAGATGACCTGGTACCCCCGCTGATGGTCGAAGGGCGTGGCGAATACGTCGATCCCAAGCCCGGGAAGGACCTGGTTCTCGAACCAACGGAGGGGCAGGTGGTCGAGTCGGTCGCCAAACCGCTCCTGCAGAGACCCCACCGTGGCCTCCCCATGGAGGTACCCCCGGCGCTGGCCCGGCTGAAAGAAGGCCGACATCGTCTGGGCAATCGGATCCCGGATGATCGATACCACCCGCCACGGCTGCGCCGGGCTAGGCGGCCGGCGCAGCAGTCGTTGCGCGTCCCAGATCCGCCACGGCCGGCCATCCCACCGGTACTCGCGTTCTTCGCGAGCGAGAAACTCTGGGTCGAGGTCGTGCACATGGTGTACCGGCCCTCGATGGGCATCCCTAAGGGCGGCCGCCACGGCTGACGATCCTGTCTTAGCCATAGAAAACACCACCAGCGGCGCGCCCGACGGAGAAGAGCGCCACCGATAGCGGGTGCGGGCATACAGGTAAGAGAACCGGGCCGGCAGGTCAGTCGTCATCGAGGGTGGCTAGCCCATCATCAGTGATCCGGCAGTACCGCATGTAGGCATCTACGACGTCGTCGGGATCGCCGTATTCCACCACCTTGCCCTGGTGAAGCCACAGCGCCGTGGTGGCCATCGCTCGGACGAAAACCAGCGTGTGGGTGACGACGACGATGGTTCGTCCGTCCCCGCACAACTCAAACATCTTCTCCTCTGTCTTTTTTTTGAACCTTACATCGCCGCCTGCGAGGGCTTCATCGATCAGGAGAACATCGGGATCGAGGTGGGCGGCCACCGCGAAGCCAAGGCGGGACCGCATTCCCGCCGAGTAGGTACGGAAGGGGTAATCCACGTATTCGCCAAGTTCGGCGAAATCGGCGATCAACGATTCGAGGCGCGGCAGATCATGGGCCTCGTGGCCTTGAGCCAGAGCACCCATCCGGATGTTCTCTCGTCCGGTTAGATCACCCTGCATGCCCAAACCCACCGACAACAGAGGGGAGACACGACCCCGCACAACGACACGCCCTGTGCTCGGGGTCAGGATCCCCGATAGCGCTCGCAGCAGCGTAGACTTACCCGCTCCGTTCCGGCCGATGATTCCCAGAACCGTCCCATGCGGTACGTCAAAAGAGACTCCCTGCAACGCAGGTACCTCTCGCCATCCCGAGCCGTCCCGCTTCAGGATGCCCCGCAGGCCCCACCAGCCAGCCGCTCGACCCACCCGCAGGTAGTACGACGCATGAAGGTTATCCACCTCGATGGCCAAAGGCGATACCTGGTGGGGTTCAGAGGCGGAGGCCAAAGGACCGCTCATTTCGAAGAAACACCCAAGCCCCGATGACGAGACAAACGAGCGCCCAGGCCACGCTCTGAACGATGAGCCCGAACGAAGGCATCTGCCCACTGATGACCGACTGATACGCCGTAAAGAGGGCAAAGAAGGGATTCCAACTCAGGATTCCTTGAAGAGTGGGGCTCAGCATGGAGACCGGGTAGATCACGGGGGTGGTAAACATCAGGATCCGCAGCAGATAAGCCACCAGATTCGCTACATCCTCAAAGAACACCGTGGCGGTGCACAGCAAGAGGGCGAACCCCAGATTCAGCACGGTCTGGATGAGCAACAACAACGGGATGACCAAGAGTGCCGTCGTGATCGGTGCTCCGAAAACCACGAACACGATGGAGTAGAGAGCCAGAGCGGGAAGCGTGGCGAGAAAACCTTTATAGACCTCGGAGACAGGCAACAGGGCGCGCGGGAAAACTGCGTTCAAGACCAACCCTTTATTCCTCACCACGGCTCGACCGCCATCACCGATTGAGATACGGGTAAAGTTGAAGAGGAACACACACCCAATGATGGTGGTTACGAAGCCACTCGATGTCTGATCCGAGCCGCGGATGACCGTGTACAAGAACAGGTAGATACACGCCTGGAAGATCGGGTCGACAAGGGTCCAAAGTTCGCCGACTGCTGTGTTAGTGCGCTGGCCTCGCACCTCTGCGCCAGCCAGCTCTTTGATGAAGGCGCGCCGATCGACCAAGTCGAGGAGGTACGGTCGAAGGCGAGGCAGGGATCGGTCGTTGGGCTCGAACACATGCACGACACCGCTCCGGGAGCGGTAGACCTCGTCGGTACTCATGCTCACTCGGGCAGGTCCGTGGCGGGTTCGCTCACCGCTTCAGCACCGAGATCTGCAGAACCGGGACGCCCACGGGAGCGGATCACCCGAGCAATCTGCGGGTCCATCACCAACAAGCGCCGCTCCACCGAGCGACCGTTCCGAAGGACCGTGGGGACCTCCCGGATGGCAACAATCGGCCCCCGTTTCTCCGTCTTGGCAGTCTCTCCAAGGTCTCGAACGATCGAGCGAACCTCCCGCCCGGACAACTCGAGGGATGAGGCGGCGTCGTCCTCGCTCAGGTCCTTGTTGGCCACCACATGACGGGCCACCATTGCCAAGAGCGACCGGCTCGCTTCGTCAACACTGTCGAAGAGGCTGGCGGCGGCGTCATCGTCCCAGGCAACGGCCGACGCCTGGGCCACCAGCCTCGCAACGTGCTGCATCACGTCGACAACGAGGTCTTCGGGTACGGGCACCATCACATAATCCATGCGGCGAACCTACTTCGCTCCCGTGTTCGGAGTCTCCCCCGAGGAGTTGGGAGCCTCCAGGGTCACGCCGCTGTCGGAGGGCAACACCCAGAAATTGATCTTGCCGGATTCAATGCCGCGCAACAAGACGTAGTTCATGCCGCCTTGAGATAACCCTTCGTTCAACGCCAAAATCGACCTCGACTGGGCCTCCCGCTGGGCAATCTCGTTCTCGTTGGTCTTCACCTTGATCAAGGAGGTTTCGTTCTCTTGATAGGCCGCCGCCACATCCTCGGGTATCTCCACCGCTTTGATGATGAAGGTCGGAGGTGTGCATGCCTGGCCTCGCCCATAGACGGGACCGCAGAAGAACGCCTGCCCTAAGGCCCCCGTCAGGCGTTCGCTGAGTTGCTTCTCAACGTCGGTCTGGATTGCCACAAGATCGGCGGCGTTGCCATAAATTTGCGACACGTCAAAGCGTCGGGTGTTTTCCTGCAGGGTGTTCTCGATCTGTTGCCGGAACGTGTCCTGGATGAGCCGATTCCATCCGGCGGACGTGTAGGCCTGGAACTGCAGACCTAGTTGCTCGTGGAACGCCTGCAGGCGATCGATATTCAATTTGAAGTACACCGCGATCTGGTAGTCGATCTTCACCCGATCACGGGACGGGGAGCTGATCGAATCCACTCCTTTCACCGCGCCTTGGGTGGGCGACTTCGAAACGATGTAGGTCTGCGTGTCAGCGGGATAGAGGTAGAGAGGATCGAAGAGGCCGTTGAAAAACAACTTGCTACTCGGCGGTACCACCCGCTGGAAGCGAGCCGCCTCCAGCGGGCCTCCGCCGTAGCTAATGCCCACCATGTTGCTTGGGGTCTTTTTCAGGCTCGAAAACACCGCTGGCACGAAGGCGAGGCCAATCAGCAGCACGACTACGATCGCTATGTTCCGGATCGTTGATCGACCCCCTGAGCCAGAACCTTGCCGCCCCAGTTTCCCGCGCACTCTGGCCGATTGCGACTTGCCCAAGCCGCCCACCATCCGAGTAGGAGCTGCCCCTAGCGAGTCGATGTTCTCTGAGGATTCAGGCGGTCGGGGATCATCGCTCATTGTGCACCGTCCTCTAGCTCTCGTTGGAATGTTCTTTCGCCGGTTACCCGCCTAAACAGCGGGGATCGACGATCGCGGTTCCCGTAGGCGGATGTGAGTTATACCCGCCGCCGATGCTAGAGGCTAGTGATGGATCTGCTCCCATGGGCATCACCTCGCGGTGGTTCCTAAGCCGTGGCGTTCCACCATCTCCACAATCTGCTGTGCTCGATGGTCAAAGGTGTGATGGGCCAGAACGATCTGGCGACCACCCTCTGCCCGCAATCGGGCGGCATCGGGATCCGCCAACGCCTTGCGCACTAGGTCGCCAAGGTCTGCACTCGTCTCGTAGGTGGGCACGGCCGCCCCGAACAGCTCCTGGATTTCGGGAAGGCGGTCGGAGATGATCGGAACTCCACAGGCCAACACGTCGAAGATCCGGTTGGACACGAATCCCCAGGAGCGCATCGTGTCCCAATGGTCGTTCAGCACCACGCCCGCGCTGCTGTAGACGACGGGTAGCAAGTCATTGTCCACATGGTCTGCCACCACGAGCGCGGGGTCCACCAAATGCCGCCACCCGCTTCCGTAGATCGCGGGACGAATCCCCGCCGCCAGAGCGTCGACAACCACCCGCCGGCGCACGTTACGGGTCTTGGCCACCACCGTTACGGGGTGCTCGTGCTCAGGAACAGCCGGGCGCCGCTGGAAGCGCTCAGGATCGGTGCCCTGAAGAACTACCTCCACCGGCGTATTCGAGCGGGCTCGTAGGTCCTCGGCGAAGCGGGACGATGCCACCAATATGAGGTCGGCGGCATCGCCGGTGTCGAGCTCAAAAGACTCAGGATGGCTTACCACCCACAGAATGTGGCGCTGACCCGGGGTGCGGCGTACCGACGCCAGCCCGTGTATCACGAGATGGATGTCGCGGACTCGGGCGGCCAGTGAGTCGGCCTGATCATGTGTCTGCACCACCACGTCTTGGCCGAGCCGGCGTAGCGCCTCGGCGAGGCCCTGCGCGAGGTGCCAGTCGCCCCATCTGGCCGCCACCCGGGCCGATGGCACGGCGGTGGTTATGACCCACCGTTGCGTTCGCGGGTCGGGCTCGGATCGAGCAGAATGCATCAGGCTTGATCCATGCCGGTCAACTACTTCGTGCCAGCCACGGCTGCGCGGGTCGATGGGGCGATGGAGTGCGTCCCGTGATGCCACGGGGCGCTGGTCGTAGACCACGGCTGTTGGTACGTGCAGGATGCTCCCACCCCGACTACGAAGGCGAACGCATAAATCTACGGCGGCGGCGTCGTCGTCGGTCGACAGCAGACCTCCAGCCGCCAGGTAGGCCCGTCGGTCTACTACCAAGCAATGCAGGGGGGCGGCATCGACCGGCGTCGGTGGCCGCTGCACATCAACCTCCACACCCGCCCGACGCGCCAGAACCGACGGCACCCCCGACGGCTCAAGGACCAGATCAAATCCCTCGGATCGGACCAGTTGGTCATATTCGGTGGCCTGCCATCCCCGGCGGGCCGGGTGCACGATCGTGGGCGTTGCCGCCACCACGTCGCCCCCTATCGCCCCTGCGAGGTGGGCCAACCAGCCCGGTGCAACAGCCTGCATGGGCCAGGGCGCAAAACAAAGGACATCGCCAGTAGCCGCCGAAGCCCCCTGAGCCAGCGCAGCCGTGATCCCTTGGGCACCCGCCACCACCCGGACATCGCCATTGTCGTCGCCCGTTGAGGCAGCATCGCTGACCGCCACAACCTCCATCGTCAGGCCAGTGGCCATCCGCCATGACCCGTCTCTCCCGTCATCGATAACGACCACCGACACCGACGGGCCCGTCTCCGGTTCCTTCAACCGGGCCATCTCAGTGGCCAGAGCAGCCGAGCGGCGCCGTCGGAGGAATCGACTGCCGATCGCCATTGAGGAAAGTTGGCCGTGGCGGAGGCCTGTCTGGCCCCGGGAATACCAGGAGTGAACGCGACGGCCCGCGGGAGCCAGGCGACGGTCTAGTCCCAACGCCATTCGGACCAGCGGGCGACCAGCGAGTAGCCGTAATGCTGCATCGCGTTCGGCGGCCAGATCACGCCAGTGCTGCAACTCCACACCCGAAGCGTCGGCATCCGCCTGCCGGTCACCGCCACCGTGCGGATCGTCCACCTTGTTCCCTGCCATCGTCGGGGAGTATGCCACCGGCCCGTGCTTGGAAGCGGTTGCGCGGTGATGCGGAGAGACAACGGGCCACCAAAGGGGTACATTAGACCTAGTTCCGGGAACAATCGCGGATGATCGGGGTGCTGGAGACCCTCAAACAGCCGTCGAAAATTTCCCGGACTTCCATTTGACCACAGAGAGTAGTAATGTCCTTCGTCTAGTCGCCGTAAGTGGGATTAGCGGAGGCGTTGAGGCAATACCAAGCGATTCAAGGGGGGCGAGCCGGGTGAACGTCAAGGAACTGCGAGGATCACTGCGTCGTCATTGGGCGGTCCCGTTGGTGATTCTTTTGGTTGTTCCGATTGTGATGGCTGGTTATCTCGCCAGCCGGGACATCGTGGAGGCGCCGGATATTTTCACCACTAGCGCTGACGTACTCATCCCCGCCCGCACCGAAGAGGACCCCAGCACCACTGACAGCGTGCCCCCGGTACTCCTTCAGGGACAAAACGAACTCGCGAACTCGCTTGAAGTAAAAGAAGCGACCCTTAGGGCGGCAGACCTGCCCGATGACCTCGCCGAAGAGGTCGTACTCATCGGCAAACTCAGCGAAGACCGCACGCTCATGATCCTGACCGTGTCCGGGTCTCAGCCCGACGTGGCCGCCAACGTGATCAACGATTACATCAAGGCCTACCAAGACGGCCGGAGCAAATCTGTAGCTGACGCGGCTAACGAACTGCAGGGAATCCAGATCCTTGTGATCAGGCGACTCACCGGGCGACTTCAGTCTGTGGAAGGAACCATGGCGAAGTTGGGGCTCAAACAGTTGCCCCGAGTGGCGGATGGGGATGCGCTTGCCCCTGTATCCAGTTCCACCGCCACCAACGAAGCAACCCTGCTCTTGTACGAGCGAAACACCATTCTCAACGAAATCCAGCGCCGGCAGGTCTCCTTTGGTTCGGCGGCTACCCAGTCCACCGCTCCCGGCTCATACACCACGGTGGTCCAGCGCCGGTCCACCGCACGGATCACCCCGCCGCCGCCGTCGCCGCTCATTCCCCTCGTGGAAATCCTGGCTATCGGCCTGCTGCTGGCCTTGGCGATCCCCTTCGGGATGGACCGCCTCGATGCCACAATCACCGAGGCACGGTCGGCTCCAGGGATTCTCCGGGCAAGCCTTCTCCAGGCCATCCCACACATACCTCGGCGGCTCCAAGAGCAATTTGCGCCCCCAGACTCGGCATGGGGAATAGCGTTCCGATCGCTCGCCGCCACGAGTATTTCCACCGACCGGCTGCCCAAAGCGATCATGGTTACGAGTCCATCCGATGTAACCCAGGACGCCGTGGCGGCCAACTTCGCCGTGGGTCTGGCCGGTCTCGGGGTATCGGTGGCCCTCATCGGTACGGTTCCCCGCCAGCGTTGGTTCCTTCACGCAAACCCGCTTGATAACGAGGGCGGCGGCGAGGGCGGCGACAGGTTGAGCACCTTGGGCTATGGCGAACTAAGCCCCGTGGCCGGTCAGGTTTCTACGTTCCCCGAACTGCTCGCCGATGCCCAATCGGGCGAGTTGACTAGCAATATTCTCACCCGGCTCGGGACCCGTGCGATTCCCAACCTCTATATCGTCCCGCCGGGGGAAACGGGGGCAGAACTGTCTCTCGATGGGCTTCCCCCGCTTCTCGATGCCCTGGCCGCCAGCGGGATCGACCTCGTCGTCATCGCCGGACCTGCACTCCTCGAGGACCCCAGCGCGACGATCATGGCATGGTCTACTCGCCATGTGCTCTGGGCGATCGAAATCGGTCAAGCCAACAAGAGCGACGCAAACCTGGCCGCTGATCGCCTTGAGTTGGGCGGCGTTGACCCGTTCGGCATTGCGCTTGTGAATCGCGGCAACCTGAGAACGTGATGGCAGAATCCTGTGACAGTTCCGCACCCCGTCCCTAGCCCATCCCTAGTCGACCCGAAAGATCGGGTTAAGCCATCGACGGCTGGTGCCCGCTGGTGGATGTACCAGCGACCTGCCGTCGAGGAGCCTCGGGGCCCAGTCCATTCGGAGCATCCTGCGCACGACGTAGGCCACGACACCAACGGCCACGACACCAACGGCCACGACACCAACGGCCACGACACCAACGGCCACGACACCAACGGCCACGACACCAACGGCCACGACACCAACGGCCACGACACCAACGGCCACGACACCAACGGCCACGAC